>CAYWFN010000130.1:0-3412 GCA_964457715.1 uncultured Methanosarcinales archaeon
TCTCCAACTAAATTCATTGCAATGATTGCAGCATGTGCTGAACCAAGTCCAGGCAAGTGCCACCCTAAAAATATCAGTTTTTCTAAATTTCAAAAAAGCGCTACAAATGCGCTACAAAATTTATATAGGCGTTTGTACTGCTAAAAATGAGGTGAGAAAAATTGATAAACATTCCAAAGCTTGAGAAACACAAGATAGAGACAGCAAAAAATCAGTCAACAGACTTTTTTGTTAAGAGAAAAATAGTTGAAGAACTCATCAACAAGACTTTTTCCAAGATGAGTGGTGATGAAATCCTTACAATTTTATGCAGATTAGAGAATTATTGGGTTAATAACAGAAAGCATCAGCTAACTGTAAGGGAAAGTATCTTCTATAATATGCTTATTGAGAATGATTTTATCCCATGCACAGTATATAGATGGTTCTACAAGACAATTATTCCTAGTGATGTGTCTGAAAGGATTAAAAAACATAGAATAAGCAAAAAACAGTTTGAAAGGATGAAAGATAATATGGCTAAGTGGCAAAGAGTTAACCAAGAGTTCAAATTAGTTGAACAAGGCAAAGAGATTATAAGGGGGTTATGAAAATGGATGATAAATCATTTGCAATACTTAAAAATCCTGTAGCAAGTTATGTTGATAAGATTAAAATAGTCAGAGAAATGATATTAAAAGAGATGCCTCAACTAGAAAAAGAAAATCTTAGAGGAATGTTCTCCCATATTGCACATTATCATTACAAAAAATCTTTAATAGTAACTGAAACTGAGATGCAACTCTATGATCTGTTATTAAAGAATCAGTTAAATCCAAACACAGTATATAAATGGCTTCTCTTATCAAAGATGAGTACGGATTTGAAAAGATCAGTGAATCAAGGTAAATTGACCCAGAAACAAGCCTTGAGATTAAATGCTGAAAGAAAACAGAAAAAATCCATTAATGTTGGGTTACAAATAATAAATGAAGCACGAAATATAATGCTTGAATTGTGAGGTGGAAACAATGTATAATACAAGTTCAGTTCATTATGGCTCAATGAGCAAAAGACAAAAGATTCCAAATACTTTCAACAAACAACAACTTGCAAAATTAATCAACGTAATAGACAATCCAAAGATAATGATTGCTGTATTGCTTGGATTCTTTTGTGGTTTAAGATTAGATGAAGTCTCAAGCCTTAAGATAGAGAACATTGATTTTGAAAGAAGAAGGCTTAAGGTTGTTGATAGTAAGAATACTAATAGAAGGTTTAATGAATATGGTAAAGATAGATATGTGCCAATTCCTAAACAACTGATGCCTATATTAGAGAAATGGAAAGAGCTTATAGGGAATAAAAAATATTTATTACCATCCATTATGAAACCAGGCTCACATATAGGCAAAAAAAGTCTTTATCAAAGTTATCATGAATATTTAGATAAAGCAGGACTTTTGATAAAAAATGGAGAAGATTCACTAGGAAGACCAAGATACAAATATTATTTTCACACTTTGAGACATAGCTATGCAACATATCTTGAAGAACAGGGTGTAGCAATAGAAAAGATATCAAAGTTACTTGGTCATGCAGATATTGGGACAACAATGATCTATACACACATAAGTGATACAAAAGCACAGCAAAGTGTAGATGAGGCATTTAGTTCGCCATTTGGGCTTAAGAAAAATGTGATGCCTCAGAGTAATAATGTGAAGTCACCTGAGGAAATATTAGGTGTGAGATTAGCAAATGGTGAAATATCACCGAAAGAATTTCATCAAAGAATGAACTTATTAAGGGGTAATCAAAATTACATAGGATGAATAATAAAAAGAAATACACCGAAAAAGAGTTGATAGATCACTTGGTGTTTCTGAAAGAAAAACTAGGTAGAGTGCCAACTCAGAAAGATTTGAAAGAACAACCAGGACCAGGGCCTGACATATACTACCTCAGGTTCTTAGGTTGGAACAATGCTTTAAAGTTGGCAGGTCTTAAACCAAAAAGGTTTGCTGATTCAGAATTGTTAGAATTGTTAAGGGAATTTGCTGTTAAATTAGGCAGAGCTCCTTTTCAGAGAGAGGTTAGTAGAGCTAAAGCTTTACCTGGTCATAGAGTATATATGAAAAGGTTTGGTAGTTGGTCTAAAGCTTTGAAGTTAGCTGAGTTAGATGATTTTAAGAGACCTAGTTATTTTGGTTGAGGTTGTTGATTTACTTCCATAAATTCCCTTTTTAAACAATAAATATAAATATATGTAGTTATAATATTCTTAGTATGAACAAAAAAGCCATACTTCCAGCTATATTTAACATATTCACTTTGATATTTATTATTATTCTCATAGTTTTATTTGTATTAGTTACTATGTTTGGTCAAAAAACATATGAAGCTTGTACCTCTGAATACAAACAAGTAGATAATTATATTAAAGTAGGTGATCTTGAAATAGGTGAAAGAGTTGAAAAGGGTAATCAAGTCTGTTACACCACTAATGATTTAGAAGCTTACGAAAAGATAGTAGAGCTAACAAATGATTTAGAATTAAAAAAACATTTAGCAGACATAGAACAGGAGGAGAGAGAAAGCCTAAGATTTTGGGAATCCTTTGAAAACAATAAATATCTTGTTTTTATAACTATATTAATTTTAGGATTATTTTTAATTTGGATGAAAAATAAGGACAAAAATTAGATAAAACAATTTATTTTGGTTCTGTTTTAGTTAACTTACTGATTCCAAAACCAATTAATATTACTAAAGAACCTATTAATGCTAAAATTAAAATAAGTATAACCCAATTATTTTCTATAGCATTCGACTGATCAACTACTTTTGTTGATAATTCAATCAACTTCCAAATAGTTATTACAAGGAAAATAAGACAAGCTGACATTATGATAAAAGGGAGTTTATCTATTGCTTTCTCCCCAAATGCCTTTATCTTTACTTTAAACTTATCTCCTACTTTTTCAAGCTCAGTTTCAAAACTATTCTTTTCCTTATTTTCTTTCATCTTAAAACCATTTACCTCTAAATCCTCCTCTTTTCAATTTGGAGTAATTTATCAAAAGAATTAATCCTATTAATAATAAAAACCCACCAATACTAATAGATTGAATTTTACTTACTATAGAATCCCAATTCATCAAAACAATAAATAAAATTATAAGACCTATTAATGCACCACCACCACTGGTAAATTGGCTAATCCTCTGTTTTGTTCTTCTAAGCATAAAAACACCCCCTTTAAATACAAATTTTACATTATAATACATAATAGTTGTCATAGTTTTAAAATCTTTCTGCTAATATTGAACTAAGAACTACAAATTTCATAACACACAAAAATACCTAAAAACCAATTGCGCTACAAAAGCGCTACAAATTATATAAAGTCAGACTATCATCCAATTCTATA
>CAYWFN010000131.1:0-3389 GCA_964457715.1 uncultured Methanosarcinales archaeon
GTATCTGAAACTTGTCTTAGTTGTTGTAATCCAAATTCAGCTTTGTCTACTCTTGCTCTTTCAATATTAAATGGCATTGTTACTGTTCCAATAACAATTGCGCCTGCATCTTTTGATGCTTGAGCAATAACACTTGCTGAACCAGTTCCTGTACCGCCGCCCATTCCTGCGCATACAAAGACCATATCTGATCCTTTTACAGCATCTTTTATTTCAGATATGCTTTCTTTTGCAGCTTCACATCCTTTTTCAGGAAATCCACCACATCCAAGTCCTCGAGTTAAATCTCTTCCAATCAAGAACTTTCTATCAGCATCACTTATATTTATGTGCTGTTGGTCTGTGTTACATGCTATAATCTCAGCACCTTTAACACCCTTCCTATATAACCAACTCACCATATTATTACCAGCACCACCTGCACCAATAACTTTTATATTTGCTTGTCCAACTTGCATACCATCAAATTGGTTTTCTTTTGCATTGTTCATTGCGTTTTCAACGATAAAATCCATCTTACTTCACCCCTCGGTTTTTTTTATAATCTTTCGAATAATTCAGTAACTAATGTCATTAATATTGTCTAAAGTGCTTAGCTATACCCTCAAACATATAGTTTAAAGCACCACAACATTTATATATCAGTTAAGTACTTATTCTACTTAGAATTCGCCAAAATTCGATAAATTTTTTCGCCAAAAGTTTAATTGTTCTCCAAAACAATTAACAAGTGGTTTTCCGCCAAAAACCCTTTAATTCTATATATATTTATGATGTTCTAATATTTAAAGTTTTTGTTTTGTGAGTATATGTAAAATATGCTTAATTAAGTAAAAAATTGTTTTCTCGTCGAGAAAAAGTAAATTTATCCTTTGTTAATTATGTGTTCACTTTAAAATGATTAAGAAAATTTAAAAAATAAAAATATTTTTTATATATGAAAATAAAGTTTTGGATAGTTTTTTTGATTAAATGTTTTTGGCGTTTCTCCACCAAAAACTTTAAAAAACCAAGCAGCATAATCATAATCCATGACACTAAACATCATTGGCATTGGACTTAATAATCACAAAGATATTACTGTTCTTGGATTAGAATTAGTAAAAGAATCAGATTTTGTTTATTTAGAATATTATACTTCTAAATTAGGTGTTGATGTTGAAGTATTAGAAACGTTTTATGGAACAAAGATAATCATAGCTAACAGAGAGATGGTTGAACAAAAACAACCATTTTTAGAGCAAGCTAAAGATAAGAAAGTTTCTTTATTGATAATTGGTGATGTGTTTAGTGCTACTACACACATGTCAATTATGATGGATGCTAAAGAAAAAGGTATAAAAGTCAATGTTGTGAATAATGCATCAGTTATGAATGCAATTGGTATAATTGGTTTAGAATTATACAAATTTGGTAGGGTTGTTAGTATTCCATTTCATAATGAAAATGTTAAAGCTCCAGTTAAAGCTCTTAAAGATAATCAATCTATTAATCTTCATACACTTTTTCTTTTAGATTTAGATCCATTTAATGGTGTTTATTTAAGTATTGGTGAAGCAGCAAAGTATTTGATTAAGAATGGTGTTAAGAAATCTAGTTTGTGTATTGGTTGTGCTAGATTAGGTAGTGATGATTTTGTTATAAAAGTTGATTCTTTGGAACGAATTGGTGATCAGGATTATGGTGATGCACCTTATTGTTTGATTATTCCTTCAAAAGTTCTACATTTTGTTGAAGAGAAAGCTTTGGATCAATGGAAATAGATTGGAAAACTTTATAAATCACCTATCTCTTTTTGTATTTACATAGTCCCGTAGTGTAGTGGCCAATCATCGTGCCCTTTGGACTTTTGGATGAAAGGCATGGACGGCGGTTCGAAACAAAAGCGAAAGTCCGCCCGGGACTATTTTTTTAATTCTAGAAATTAGAAATATAGTTTAAAAAAGGATTACTAAACATAAATAAAAATAAAAAAAAAGAATTCTAGTCTTTTGATAAACTTAGAATATGTTTTAAACACACAACTAAAACTGCAGGTACAACAAACATTAAAAAGCTTGTTAATACTCCAGTTAAGTATGGTCCAACTTTAGCTACATCACCTAATATATCCAATCCACCAAATTTTGTAACTAAAACTAATATTAACGCTGTAAATAAATATTCTTTTCTTTCATGAATTGATATATTAAAAAATCCTACTACTAATCCTAATAATATCAATAAAGAATGTAGCCATATTTCTGTATCTGCTCCTACTTTTATTCTAAGTTTAGGTATTGCTAAAATCAATCCAAAGATGATTGCTAATAATATTCCACCTATAAAACTAAAATAACCAACTTTTTGTAATTCGTTTTTTGCTTTTGCCATATTATAACCTCCTTTTTAATATAATAAATAATATAACTTTTTATAATTCAAATCTTTATAAATTTATTGTTTTTTAAAGAATAATAAAAGAAAAAAAGAAAAAATTAAAATTGTTTTTTTATCTTTTTCCAATTACCTGCTGCTTGTCCTTTTAGTCCTAGTCCAAAGCTTAGGCCTAATCCTAATCCTATTGCTAGTGCCATTCCTGCCAATAATACTAAAATCGCATACTCAATAATCTTTACATTTATGCCGATTGTTCTTAAAGACACTAATACTGTCATTATTATTATAGCATATTTCAAAAGTGCTCCTGCTGCTCTAGATCCTTTCATTTTACTATGTGTTTCAATAAAGTGCCATACATAGTGTCCTGTTAAAAGACCTACAAGCATTATTAATACTGCTGCAATTACACTTGGCAAGAACGCTACAAATCTACCTAATGGTACTGCTAAATCAGCTCCTATTCCTGGACCTAATGCAGCAACTGCTACTTCCAAGAATATTATTACAATATACCATTTGATAATCTTACCAATAATTCCTGATATATGCATTCCTCCTATTGCTTTTGATAGGTGTAGTTTATCAAATTCTCTATCTAATCCAAGTTTTTCTAAAGCAAAAGCCACTACTTTTTGACCAATTATCCAAGCAATAAAAATTCCTATTGCTAATAATACCACTGCTTTAATCAAACCAGGGATTAAGTCAATAGTGTCTTGTGTAAGTTCTATTAATGGTTTAACCCACACATCTTTACTAGAAAACATCTCTTTAAAAGCTGACCAGTCTAATGATTCAACTGCCATTTTTTATATCACCCCTTTTTTTTTAGCTAGCTAAAAACTAAAGCTATTGTATATTTTTGCTAATATCTTATATAAATTTTCGCGAGCATTCCGGAGTGGTAATGAGATGTTATATATTAATTAAATAATTATTATTCAATAAACTTAATCTCATCTATAATTATTTGTGGTTGGTTGTTGTATTCATCAACTGTTCCTTTT
>CAYWFN010000132.1:0-3378 GCA_964457715.1 uncultured Methanosarcinales archaeon
AGAGATGATATGATTGATGATCCTAATTTAATGAAAAAAATAAAAAAATATAGAAAGCATAGATTCAAATGTACAGATAGTGAATTTACAACTCAAGAAGAGATTGACATGATAAACAATATGCTTGATGATGTTATTTCTTATTTATGTGATAGGTGTATAGAAGAGTATTTTAAAGAAAAAAAATAAAAAAAATATTATTTACATAACCAATTGTATAACCAAATTAATACAAACAAGCCTACAAATCCATCTATAAATCCATATACTAAGCCTAACAATGATCCTAAGTATGTGATTGTATATCCTGGATATATATCAACACATAATGCTAAGAAAATTCTACCATATCCATTAGCTGCAGAGATTAATGTCATAATAAATACAATTAATCCACCTAGAATTCCTCCAGCTAAACCAAACTTAATTGGGTCTAGTAATGGTTTTTGTTTTTTTGCCATAGTGTTCACCTCTTTTTTTTAATAACAAGTCATTTCTTCTAAATCTTTTTCTAAAATATTACCTTTATTATCAATAACAAATCTTAATTCTGAAGTTCCTGTTCTTGTATTTCTACCATAAATAACTAATAAATTTATCCTTAATATATATTTGCTATTTTCTATTGAAAACATAGAATCATTATCATTGTCTTTTTTTAGAAATGCGAATTCATTATATTCATTTGGTTCAAGCAGTGAAAAATCTGAAACTTCAACAAACTTTTCTTGTTCAGTCCATCTACAAGTAGGACATGCAGAATGTGTTACTTGTTCATTAAGATCTTGACAATATTTTTCTATACTTGGTAAAGCAATTTTTATTAAATCTTCTCCAGTAAGATCTTCTGGTTCTGGTTCAATACGTACACATCCAGATACTAAAAACAAGGTTATAATACTTAAAATCATTAGAGATTTTTTAAAACTCATTTATATCACCTTTTTATTCCATTAAATAAACTTTATTAAGAATAGGAGTAACAATTGTTCCTAAAACATCGAGTACAATGAAAACTAAAACTAATCTTGTGTAAAATTCACCTGGATCAAAGTCAAACATTATAGGTATGATTAACATTAATGTAACTATTGCTATAACAAAAATTGTACTATAAAGTGAAATCATAACTTTTCTGCTTTCAGACATAATTAAGAATAATAAACAAGATTGTGCAAAAGCAACTGATAATATAATTATACAAGTCCAAAGTCTCCAGAAATCATCAAATTTAATAATTTCCCAGATTAATAAAAATGTTAATAAAAATCCTATAACAGAAGTTATAATTCCTGTTAAAGCATAAGGAACATAACGATCTTTATCATACAAAGTAGCACAACATAATGCAACTAAACTAGAACTTCCAACTGATAAAGTAGTTAATATTAATCTTACAGCAATAAGACTATCAAAATCCCAAAATAAAAAGACAATAATGCAAATTAAAGCGCAAATACTTAAAGAACCTACTAAAAGGATAAGTGATAATTTTTTAAAACTTATTTCTTCAAAATCCATATTATATTTTTTTGATTTAATGGTATATAAAGTTTTTGGTAAGATTTATATACCTACCTATATTAGCCTATATTATGATCAACACAAAAGACTTCAACCAAATGAAGAAAGAAATAGACACATATGATGCTGAAAGAGAATTGCTTATTAAGAAATCTAGAGATGTAATTAAACTAAGTAAAAGAGTAATATATTCTGTTCACAGGGAAGAGATGAAAGATGCGAAGAGAGCAGTTGATGATATTAAGAAAGCAGTTGGTCAGCTTGATAAGTTTATTAAGAATCATTCTAAACTTTATTTTGAAGGAAGTTATAAGGTTGCTATCCAAGAATATGTTGAAGCATTATTGTTCTATTATTTTATGGATAAAGGAAAGATTTTAACAAGAAAGGATCTGGGTGTTGAAACTAATTATTATTTACTTGGTTTGTGTGATCTGACTGGTGAATTAGTCAGAGTTGCAATTAATTCTGCAACAAAAGGCAAGACTAAGGTTGCACTTAAGATGAAAGAAGTAATTGAACTAATCTACGGCGAATTAATCAAGTTTGATTTTAGAAATTCTGAGATTAGAAGAAAGTATGATTCCATTAAACATGATTTACATAAGTTAGAGAATTTGTGTTTTGAGTTAAAGGTTAGGAAGAAATGAAACATGAAAAAACATGTGGTGGGATTGTATTCTTAGATCAAGATTGTGAAATTAAATTTCTTCTTATAAAAAATATAGATTGGGGACATTGGAGTTTTCCAAAAGGTAGAAATGAAGATAAAGAATCTGAAAAAGAAACTGTTAAAAGAGAAATATTAGAAGAAGTTGGTCTTAAAGTTAAAATGATTGATGGGTTTAGAGAAGAAAATACATATAATGCTGAACAAGGTTTAACAAAAACTGGTGTTTTCTTTTTATGTAGTGCTGAATCTTCAGATGTTAAACCTCAAGAAGAAGAATTAACACAATATTTGTGGTTGAAATTTGAAGATGCAATGAAAAAGCTAACACATGATGCAAATAAAGAAATCCTAAAAAAGGCAAATGAATTTATTAAGTTAAAGGTTAGGAAGAAATGATTATAATTCTTTTCTTATAATTCCTTGTGAATTTTCATATGTTCCTGGATGAAGATCTTCTACATTAAAAGGATCATATTTATTTTTAAATTCTCTAAATAAGTTAGGTTCAGATTCTATAAAACTGTCTGGTTTTACAAAATAAACTTTTTTAATAGGTTGCATTTTTTGAATAATACCATTATTTGAATTAGGATATTGATCTACAGGTAATAATTCTTCAAGAAATTGTTTATACTTAGATGGATTTACAAATAAATATTCAAATACTTCTTGTATTAATGAAACAGGTCCAAGAATATTAATATGAGGGTTTGATCCAGTTCTTCCAGTGTTATCTCTTACATCTGAAATAATTGTTAATCTAATAAATGCTGCTTGTTCATTACTATTAGTTGTTTTAATTGCTTGACCTAATTTAGTATAAGGTAGTCTACCATAGAATACTACATTATGTTTACTGCTTTTTCCAATATTTGCACATAGTACTGAATTAATTTCTTTATCAAATTTACCAGAGATACTCCTAACAGGATTTCTTATATTACATTCAGCTCTAACATAATTCATGTCGTCTCCTTTCTCATCATGGAAATCATTTAGATCACCTCTTCCACCACGCCATACAATTAATTCAAATCCTGCTTGTGCTCTTATTCTTTGTGCTAATGTAATTGCAACTGGTTTTTGATAATTTCTTACATGATCAAGTGCTTTTTTAAAAAGATCTTCATTTATAGTTAATTCATTATATGCATTTTCTAATTCTTTTTTTACTGTTCTTG
>CAYWFN010000133.1:0-3355 GCA_964457715.1 uncultured Methanosarcinales archaeon
GAAGTCTTTTATTTTCCTGAGCACAGGGATTAGCGTAGTTTTTTCCTATAACTTTTAAATTTAATAACTTGCAAAGCAAGACTAGAATTCTCGGGGGCTAAGTCAATGTTATAGAATAGTTTATATAATTTAATAATTTTATTTAGTACATGCCAATAGGTGTTGTTTCAGAAAGAAGAAAAGAGAGGAAATTAGAGAAAGCAGTAGAGAAATATCTTCAAAAACTTAAATCGGAACATGGTGATCGGCAACAGGAATTATGTAGGGAATTAATTCAAGCAATACATGATCTAATAGGTGAAATTGATACGATATTAAAAAAAGTTGAAGCATATGAACAGCCAATAGAACAAAAGTTTCTGGAACAACTTAAATTCTTAAAAGAAATCGTTGCTCGAGAAGTTGGAACCAATAGTCATCTCTACAAAAAGATTTTACAATTAGTTGGGAAGTTTATTGATAAAACATTAGCAGTAACAGAACAAAGTGAAAAAGATGTTGAAAGAACATTGTATCGACCAAGTGCAGGTGTCTTTGAAAGATTTACAACGGAGAGAGGAAATCTCAGAAAAATTGTCCGTTTAAGTAGAAGAGTTGGAAAGAAACAAGAAGAAAGCACAAATCGAGCTAGAGAACTAGCCACTATTTTAGGACATGCAAAAGAAACTTCTACTTTTAATATGCCAAGTCAAGTAAGTGGGATAAGTGAAGAAACAAAACAAGCATTAAAATCCTCTGAAGAGATCATAGAAAGAGTAAAAGCTTATTTGAAAGTCTTGGAAAAAGAATTAGATTGGTTCTATGATGATAAGCTGAGACGATCATTTATTGAAGTTGAAGAAGTAAGAAAACTGAAAAGGCTTCAAGTATTAGCTTCTTTAGTTGAAAAGATTAATGAAGATAAAGATTTGAAGTTCAAACTGGAAGAGTTCAAAAAAGTTATTAATGATTTCTTAGAAAGAATAAAGAAATATGAACTTCAAGATTTCAAAGATTCTAAATCAGAAGAGGAAGTATTAAAGGAAATTGCCGTTGTTGTTGAAGAAAAAGATAGTTCGGGAGCGGTTGAATATAAAAAGGGACGAATTTCTTGGTTAAATGACGCTAAATTATATCTTCATTGTGAATCAACTGCTTTACTTATTGCATGGGCTAAGTTACATCCTGGGGAGAATAGAAATTTCAACAGATATTATGAAAAAATAATGGTTGGAAGAGCAACGGGTGAGGAATATTTCGGAGGAAAAAAATTTGACGAGCAAGTAGCTGCTAAGATATTAGGATTAAAGCTTAGAAAAATTTCTTATTCACAAGTCTTCTCAATTTATGATAGAGATCAAAATGCTTTGGTTATGATACCAAGTGATATGGGTCTTATGATATCAGATAGTGCTGAAGCAGCATGGTTAAGAGCTAAGATTCCTGGTGGTTTACAACACTGGATGTTATTATATGGTAAAGTAAGAGGTATGTTTAAGATAATTCATGGATTAGATAACGTTCCTGCAGTGATGCTTGGAGATGAAGCACTCATTCACGAATTTAGAGGAACATTTGGAAATTTCATTCATGTAAAAAAAGAAGCAGTAAAAACAAAAGATGAAATATTGCCAACTCTTCGTGATAAGAATTATCTAGTAACTAAAAGTTAAATTTATAAACTTCTTTGAATTTACTAATTGAATGGGACCGTTAATGATATTGGCTTTGGTTTTAGGTGGATTAATTCTTTTAAGAATATTACTACATATGGTAATGCCTAATTTGAGAATGGGAATTGGAGTATTACTAATTGTGGCAGTATTGGCATTAGCAGGAGTAATTGCATACTTTATGTACACCGGATCTACGCTTGCCGAAATTTTTGTTTGGTAGCAAAAAATTATTCTTTCGAATACATTTAAATACTAAATTATATTACATCGATAGATGGATTTAATAATTATCTTGATTGCTATATCTTTTTTAGTGGTTATAATTGCTAAACCATTTTTTAATAAGATAAACATACCTCTTAGTCTTAGTGCGATGTTTGTGGGTATGATTCTTGGAATTTTCCCAATCTGGCAAGAAACAGCAAAAAGTGATGCATTTTCTTGGATAGCTAATCTTGGAATGCTTTTTGTGATATTTTCATTAATATTCCAAGTCCATAGATCTAATCGTAAAAAAGAAAAAGAGTTCGGAAAATATTTAGTTAAAGCAGGAATTATTGTTATTGGTCTAGAATTATTAATTCTATTTCCTCTGGTTTATTTCTTTTTGGAGAATAATTTTTTAAGTGCATTACTTGTTAGCTTAATATTTACCACTGTAGCTGAACCATTAATTATTCCTTTTTTAAAGAAATTTAAAATAGTAAATACTAAACTTGGAAAATCAATTATTGGGATAGGGGTTCTAGATAATGCTTTTGAATATATAGTTATTATAATTGCTAGTTTTTCTAGCATAAGTGGTGATGCAGATGTTAAAACATTATTAATAACTTTAATCTTAACTATAATTGCATTCTTACTTGTTAAATATTCTTCAAAAACAAAATATATTGAGAAAATTATAAAAAACTTAGAGCCAAGTAGTTTATTTTTGTTTTCAATAAGCACTCTATTGTTATTTGGAGGAATTTTATCTTTAATTCAACTTGAATTTCTTGGAGCTGTTATTGCGGCTTTACTAATGAGAAACATTGTTAAAGACTTACCTAAAGGACATACAGCTAAATTAACGAAAATAATTAGTGTCAGCTCTGAAGGGTTATTCGGGCCAATATTTTATTTATGGGTAGGACTCTCAACAAGTTTAGGATATATTATCCAAAGACCTATGTTGGCAGTCTTATTAGTTTTAATAGGTTTATTTGCAAAAATAATACCAGTAATTATTGCAACCACAAAGGAAATGAACTTACGGTCTTCATTCCTTTTAGGTATAGCTTTAAAGTTTGGTTCAGGAATAGTGTTCATTAAATTACTATTTGAAAAAGCAGTGATAACAGAATTAACTTATACTTTGATAATTGCTGCAATATTAATATACAGAATAATCATTCCTCTTTTACTTGGAAATTTAATAAATAGATGGAAAAAAGAAATAGTTTAGTATTTTATGATTTAGTTAGTTGCCCCCGAGAATAGTTAGTTATAGGAAAAAATTTGGGAGAACGTAGTGAACCGTTTAGCATATGTTATGTTCAGTTGCGTAGCAATTGTTTTTGTTGTTTTGTCATCGCTAAACGAAGCTAATCCTGTCAAGTGCTCAGGTTACTTTGTCCCTACAAAGGAAAATAAAAGATTACGCCTAACAACTATTAAACGTAGTATTATTACGGTTAATAGTGGATTTAGGGATAAAA
>CAYWFN010000134.1:0-3336 GCA_964457715.1 uncultured Methanosarcinales archaeon
TTATTACCACCTGGTTCAACAGCACTTGATTTTGCATATAAGATTCACTCTGATATTGGTGATGGTTTTGTAAAAGCTGTTGATGCTAAATCAAAACAAGTTGTGGGTAAAGAACATAAACTGAAACATAGGGATGTGATTGAGATAAAGAGTTCTAAGTAATACAATAATTAACTGGTTTACTTCTTTTTCTTCATCTTAGAAAAACTAGTAGCAATATCAATTAGATATTTTCCATCTTCTAATTTGTAAACTAATGGTTGTTTTTTATTAAATAAATTTACAAGATCTATTTCAAATTTACCAGGACCTTTTACTTCAATAGATTCAAAATCCAAAATTACTGGTTTTTCTGGATCATTTTCTTCACCAATGATTTCAAATATATCAGTTTCTATTTGTTTTTTTTCTGCTTTGGATAAACCAGAAGTTACATGTTTTGCTTTCTGAAGCTTTGCTTTACTAACATAGAAAAATAATTTTCCACCACAAGGGCAACCTTGTAGAATCTCTTTTGATCCATCTTCATAAAATGTATTACATCTCACACATTGATGTGGCATTGGCATATTATCGAACTAAGTTCGACTTATCCTCCTATTTTTATTTCTTCCATTCTTTGTAAATAATTCTATTTTATTTGGATCTCTTTTAATCTCTTTTACTACAGTTGCTGGACCAATAATAGTTAAGCCTGCTCTATGTCCTAAAAATAAATTTGAGATATGTTTCTTAAGATTACCATATGTGAAATTTGTTTTTAAACTCTTAAGATTTGGATTAATTACAGCTAATTCTATTCCTTTAAATGAACCATTAATAGATTCCATAGTTTTTTCAATTAATTTAGCTTCTTCTTCTTTTTTTAATCTACCACCTATAAGAACAATCTTATCTTGTTTTGAAGATGTTAATATCTTTCTAATTCTTTGATCAGAATCTAGATTTAATATCTCATGATATGGTATAAATTGTAATGTTAACATTTTAGTCAGTCACCTCAAATAATGCTTTATAAAAATCATTTATATTATTTCCATATTTAGCAGACATTCCAACAACACTATATTGTGGGAATGCTGATTCTATTTTCTTTATTTTAGATTTCTTAAGATCAACTTTGTTTCCAGCAACTAAAACAGGAATATTTCTTGCAGCTAAATTACCAATAATAGTAATATTTACTTGAGAATATGGATCTTTTGTTGAATCTAATACAACCACAACTGCATCCATATCATCTAACCATTTGATTGCATCAATTACTCCTTTTGTTGCTTCTTTTGCTCTTTTTTTAGCTTTTTTTTCTTTCATACCAAATTTAAGAAAATCTTCATAATCTATTTTTGTTGCTATACCAGGAGTATCTACAAGATTAAATGATAATTGTTTGTCACCTGATCTTATATTTATTTGTTCTTTTATTTGTATTTCTCTAGTTTCATGTGGAACATTAGAAACAGAACCTAAGTCTTCACCAAGCCAATCTTGGCAAATTTTATTTGCTAAAGTTGTTTTGCCTGCATTTGGCGGTCCGTATAAACCCAATCTTATATGTTTTTTTCTTCTAAAGAGGTTTGTAAATAGTTTTTGAAAGAATTTTTTTATGAAGTTTACCATTATATTATCACCAGTTTTTAGTTTAATTACTTATAGACCTCTTTTTTTATTATTGATGATTTAAGTATTATATATATAGTTTTCTGTTTTTTTATGTGTTTTTTAAGAAAATTAATAACAATATTTATATATGATGTAGATGTTATTTGTGTGGTATAGGTGTATAAATATGTTAAATATTGAACAAATGGCAAAGTTTTGTAAAACAAAAGGTTTTGTTTATCCTAGTGGAGATATTTATGGTGGATTAGCAGGATTCTGGGACTTTGGACATCTTGGTGTAGAGCTTAAGAATAATATTAAAGCAGAATGGTGGAAATTCTTTGTACAACAAAGAGAAGATGTTGCTGGAATTGATGGAGCAATCATAACAAATCCAAAAGTGTGGAAAGCATCTGGTCATGTTGATTCTTTTTTAGATGTTTATGTTAAATGTAAAAAATGTAAAAAATCAAATAAATTAGATAAAAGTGAAGTAGGTAAAATAAAATGTGAATGTGATGGGGATTATGAAGTAATAGGTGATTTAAATTTGATGTTTAAGACAAATGTCGGACCTGTTGAAGGAAGTACTGCATATCTGCGCCCTGAAACTGCTCAATTAATATTTGCTGATTTTAAGCTTGTTTCTGATAATGCTAGATTAAAATTACCATTTGGAATTGCTCAGATAGGAAGAGCATTTAGAAATGAGATTTCCCCAAGAGATTTTTTGTTTAGATGCAGAGAATTTGAACAAATGGAAATAGAATATTTTGTTCATCCTGATAAGATCAATGAATGTCCTTTTGTTGAAGAAGTTCTTGATCATAAGATGAATATATTGTCTGAAGAAGCACAGAAAAATGGTGATGAACATATTAAGATGTCAATAAGGCAAGCTCTTGACAAAGGCATTATTAAAACAACTTGGCATGCTTATTGGTTAGCAATACAACATAAATGGTTTGTTTCTTTAGGTGCAAAATCTGATAATTTTAGATTAAGACAGCATGTTAAAGACGAATTAAGTCATTATGCTCTTGATACATGGGATCTTGAATTTAATTTTCCTTTTGGTTGGAAAGAATTACAAGGTATGGCAAATAGAACTGATTATGATCTAAAACAACATATTAAATTTTCAAAAACAGATCTTAGTTTATTTGATCAAGAAACTAATACAAAAGTTATACCTCATGTTGTTGCAGAACCATCACAAGGTGTTGAAAGAGCAATGTTAGTTTTTATGTTTGATGCTTATAATGATGATAAAAAAAGAGGAAATATTGTGTTGAGGTTGCATCCTAATTTAGCTCCTATAAAGATAGGAGTGTTTCCTTTGACAAATAAGTTAAATGATAAAGCTCGCGAGATTTATAATAAATTAAAAATGTTTACAGTTTGTCAGTTCGATAAATCAGGAAGTGTTGGTAGAAGGTATGCTAGAGCTGATGAGATTGGTATTCCTTATTGTGTTACAGTTGATTTTGATATGGAAAAAGATGAGTCTGTTACTGTTCGTGATCGTGATTCTACTAAGCAAGTCAGAGTGAAAGTTTCTGAGTTAGTTGATACTTTACATAGGTTGCTTCATTGTGGTCTGAAGTTTGAAGATGCTGGTGAGTTGGTTAAGTAAATTAAATTTATAATATTATAATAAATCAAAAAGATCTTATATTCATGAACATCAACAAAATTGATGAAGAGATAAACAAAATATCTCAGGAAGTAGTG
>CAYWFN010000135.1:0-3315 GCA_964457715.1 uncultured Methanosarcinales archaeon
AAGGAGGTTATATATATGACAAATGATGAAAATGGGACAACACTTCCTCAAGTGATTGATTCTACAGAAACAAAATTACTTAAATTATTGAATGAAATGCCAGAGTGTGGTCAATTAAAGGAGATGTTACAACAATTTCCACCACAAAAACAATTTGAAGGAATAGTAACAATGATGGAGATGGTTGCTCCTGGAATTGAATTAAAACAAAGTGAGGAATATTCAAATGCAATGGAAGGTTTAGAAATTTTTAAACAATATATGGTTGGAGAGTTTATTAAGTATTTCTCTGAAAGAAAAAAAGAATAATTTTTTCTTTTTTTTTCGATAGGTTTTTATATTATTAAATTAAAATTTAATATAAAAAAAGATGTAACAATGAAAATACTCACATTTGTAGATACACATGGTGAACTAAAAGCTTTGAAAAAGCTTAAGAAAAAGGCTGAAAAAGTAGATTTAATTATATGTGCTGGTGATATTTCTATGTTTTCTAATAAATTGTTTTATTTTATGCAACAGATTGATTCTTTTGGAAAGCCTGTACTAATGGTGCATGGAAATCATGAATCTGTTGATGAGATGAAAGAACTTTCTAAAAAACTAAAAAATACTATAATAATACATGATAGTATCTATAAAATAGATAATTATGTTTTCTTTGGATGGGGAGGAGGAGGTTTTGCTTTAAGAGACAAGAAATTTGAAAAACATATAAATAAAAAGTTTAAAAAATATTGTACAAAAGAATTTAAAACAATTTTAGTTACACACGCACCTCCGTATGGAACAAAGCTGGATATTGTTTATCATGAACATGTTGGAAGTAAATCAATATTTGAATTTGTCTATAAAAATGATGTTACATATGTAGTCTGTGGTCATATTCATGATTGTAATAAAAGAAGAGATGTTATTAAGAAAACTCCTGTATTGAATACTGGTGGAGATGGGATTATAATTGAGGTTTGATTATCTATATTCTTTATAAAATAAATATTTATAAAACAACAAAAGAATCCCATATATTAATATACTTAATTAATTAGGGGGATGATAAATATGGATGTAAAAATTACAGCAAGAGAATTTGTATTACCAAGAGGATTTAAAGTTGATTTCACAGAAGATAATGGGGTGATCCATTTCACATTTAGTGAGCCTGTTAAAGTACCATATGATGATGCTTCTTTAAAAAGATTTGTTACTGAATTTAATAAACAAGATATTGCAGTTTTTATTGAAAAAGATGGTGTTGACAAGTTGATTCGTAGAATGGTTGTAGACACTTTGCCTGAGTTTGTAGGAAGTGGTTTTTATAATGGTTTTTTCTATGGGGAATTAAATAAAGGTTATGGTGGGATGAAACTAGAACATCCTGGAAGAAAAGATATAAATGACCCAAGAGCGATACTTGACATGGCATTAAGAGGTGATAAGAATAGTTTTAGACCAATAATGCAAGGAAAGAAAAAAGCAGTAAGACCAGAGATGTTTGGCGGGAGTTTGATTGGAAGGATTTATTTTGATGCCAGGATTCATCTTCCTAATGATGACAAACAGATTTATTATGGAGATATAAGTTCTATGATTGTTTCATCATTACTTTATCAAAAACCAGTTACACTTGAACCAAATCCTTTTGTACATGAATGTTATGATCATTTAAGAGGATATAAGAACTATGTTCAAATTAGTAATCCAACATTAGAAAGAGTACAAAGAGTGCTTGAACATGAAGCAGAGTTAACACATTTTTTCCAACAAAGAAAAGTAATGAGTAGAATGGAGGCTGCTGCTGCCATTATTAAAGAAGCACAAGATATAGCTAGTGAACAAAGCTCTGTATCTAAACTTTATTCTAATCTTGTTAAAAGAGTTAAAGAAATAAAGGAAGTAAGAGGGCAAGGCGTGCCAATGCCTGCAGGTGTTGAACAAACTACTGCATATATTGGAAGTTTGATTGCACCAAAGCTAGCAGAAGCTGATAAAATACTAAAGCCTCTTATGGATAGTGGGATAGGTGGAGTACCAATGGGCATATTAGAATATGTGATTGCTGAGCACAAGATTGAGGATAGTTCAGCTAAAAGTTCAACAGGGAATATTACACTAAACTGTTGATTATTTTATTTTTTTATTTAAAACTCCATAATTCTGTCTTTTCTATCTTCTTTAGCTAACAATGTAACTCTGCTGTTTTCCTTTTCATCAATGATCTTGTAACCTGTAAGTTTTGCTATTTGTTTTGAGAATTCAATGATTTCTTCATGCCTTGGCATGTTTTCAATTCCTAATCTTTGTCTTGAATAACCAACCCAGACATAAGCTTTGCATTCTACATATATAGGTTGATATTTGTTGATTAAGTCTGCATATCCTTCAGGTTTGATCATATTAATGTCTTTTGCCAGTGTTAATCTGAATACATTTCTTTTGAACTTAGGTACAAGTTCAAGTGTTTGTAGTATCTTTGTCCAATTATCTTTTGATGCTGGATTACATACCTTAACATAAGTTTCTTCATCAGGCGCTGGTAATGTGATGTAGAGCTGTGTGGGTTGTTGGTTTTGTTCTAAAAGTTGTTTTACCATCTCTGGATTAGTGCCATTTGTCACTAAGAAACTTGTCATGCCTTGTTTATGTATTTCTTGTATTAGTTCAGGCAATTGTGGATATAAAGTTGGTTCTCCACTTAGACTTATTGCAAAGTGTAAAGGTTTTTGTGCTTCTTGATAATTATTTTCATCTCTTTTTTCTGTTCCACCAAAGCCTTGTATGTATTTAACATGCTGTTTTATTGATTCATCTACAATAAACTTAGGTTCGTCAACAGAACCTTCCCATTTAGGCAATGTCCAGTTAATATCTCTCCAACACCACATACATCTTTGATTGCAGAATGGTAAACTAGGTGTCATTTGAACACACCTGTGTGTATTTATACCATAGAAAGTGTTTTTATAGCAAACATCTTCTGCCCTAATACATTTCTTTGTCCAAAGACAGACTTTGATTGCTGAATGATTACCTACTATTCTGTAACCTTGTTTTTCTAAGTCTTGGATTCTTTCTTGTGTTAACATATACTTGAGAATTGGTTTGGTGTTTATAAATTTAAGTGTATTACTTTTGGAGGTGGGAATCCATTAAAATAAGTTGAAGATACAATTGTATAAGCACCAATATTTTCTGCATACAATAAATCATCTATCTCAAGTTCTGGTAAATTATCTGTTAAAGAAATTGTATCTAATGCATCACATGTTGGTCCGAAAGTAGAACAGATCTTCTTTTTTCCATTTTTAAATGATT
>CAYWFN010000136.1:0-3282 GCA_964457715.1 uncultured Methanosarcinales archaeon
GTACTAATTTTTTTTGAATATTTTCATCAGGAGATAATGCTTTGTAATAATCAATTAATGCTGAATATGCTATATCATTTTCTACCTCATGTATAAATGTATGTGTACTTCCAGCACCGCCCCTCCACCTAGCAGCATAAGATAATTCCTCAGTTTCCAACCTCCTTGTTAATACTTCATCTGCCAATCTACCAACAAGAGCAGCATGATAACTAATATCAATCAGTTTTTCTACACCAACAAGACCTTCATTTCTTGCTGCAATTTTCAGTGATTCACCCCAAATTACATATTGAATACCATCACTATTTAGAACATGTACTTCTCCTCGTTCTATTCTAGCATCCAATTCTTCTTGCACATTGATAAAGAAATCTAGATAATCTGTCGTCTCCTTAGCTCTTTCTTGAAATGATGAAATAAATTGAAGAGTGTTCTCTAATCTTTTTTCCGTTTCGTCATTCTCTGGACTAGCAATATTACTCCTAATCAATTCCAGAGTGTTAAGTTCTTGAGATTCTTGCATTTTTTATACTCCTTTCCTAAATATATGATATTAATTGTATAAACTAGTATATAAACCTTTCTATTCTGTAACCACTAATAAGTAACTAATATTAATCTTGATAAAACGCCAAAGCCCCTTAATTCTTACTCTTAAAAGCTCTAACGAGCTTGAAGGAGACGCCCCTAAAAATAATTTTCTGTTTTCTTCGACAAGCTTCGGGCTAACGCCGAAAATGGTAATTGTTACTGCTTTCGCTTAATCAGTAGATTAAACGATTGCAGTACAGTAGTTCCTTTCCTAAATTTTTGATTAGTTTAAAGAAAAAGGTTTGGCTATCTATTTTTTAATAACTCCTTAATTTTTGGATGTCTTTCATTGGCTTTTCTCATCAAATCAACTATCTCTCGCCTATTGCTCTCCAATAAACTTTCATCTTGTGCTGAAAAAACTCTATAATTATAGGAGATATTTAATCGATTACAGGCTTTCTTATACATCTTATAAAATTCAAATGGTGTCTTATGCTTGATTCTATTGTAAATCACTAAAAAATCACCAAAATCAACTTTTCCAATACCTATTTCTCTTCCAGCTTGGAAAAATCTTGCAAAATTATTAATTGAAAAAGTTTCCCTGCTATTTAAATCAACCATATCAACACTTTTTCCTTTTCTCTTTAGAAAATCTATCATAATAGTATAGCACATAAATAATCCAATGGTATACCCATGAATATCTACTTTTTGATAATAATTTATTCCATATTGCATATCATGTGGATTAAATCCTTTTTTGAAAGCTTCTAACAATAAGCGAAGTTCTTGTATAATTGCAGCCATGGATTTATCAATAAGATAAGATCTTCCTTGCTCATCTTCTGAACTTCCTAATTCTTTTATTTCTTTTCTAGTCCAACTAAACTCATAACTAGTAATGTCATGGAACTTTGGATTATGATATTTACCTAATTTTCTTACATGAGATGTCCTAAATTGTGCTATGCCTTCACCAAAACATTTCTGGAGAAAAGAAAACATCAATAATAAAGTAGAATATTTCTTATTTCCATGATTAATAACCATTGCCATATAAGTAGGTGGAAGTTGTTGTACCCATCTTTGCATAGTATGACAATGTGCAAATTCATGTGCTATACCTTGATAAAAAGTATGTTCAAATGATGATTTATTTATCACATATGATCTTAACCAAGTTCTTATTGGGTAATAAACCATGAAATACTTTCTTGATCTCATGGCTGTATCTGCACCTTGACCTGCTCCTCCTAATCCAAGATTACCAGAATCCAAAAATTCTAACTTAAATGTACTATTATTTTCCAGTACATAATCAGGATTATGCAAAAATAATTCTTTTACAAGCCTAAAAGCAACATCTAAAAAACCATTCATTACTCTTTTGACATTTTTTCCTTGCATGAAATCCAAAGAAGCAATATTTGCAAAATTAATTCCATTATAAAAATTAACAATAATTGTTACTTTTTGCCCATTTACTTCTATTTTTCCAACTCTAATATTTGATTTTAAAGCAGAATTTTCTATTTTTGTTTTAACATATTCTTCTAATCCATCAAGAACTCCTTCTTCATTTAAAGGTCGTTTTGTATAACCCCTAACAAAATCATGCCCATAAAGAATTTCGCTTTCTTCTCTGATTAATTCCAATAATTCAGCTTGTTTATTTCGAACAGCCCACGCATTTGAATTTTTTCTAAAAAATTGCTGTTGCCTTACTAAATTTCTATGAAGTCTGTCCAAATGCGAAATCAAATCTTTCAATTCTTGATATTTATACCTGTCAAAAGAATGTCTGTTTTTAATCTCAAATCTATTTCTTAAAATAGCTAGAATATGAGATATTATTTTTCTATCTCTGGATTCTTCTGCAAGGTCAAGCTTTTCTAATAATCTAATCCCTTTAATGTGCTTTTCAAGTCTTTTGAAATTACCCTCATTCCACTCAACCATTAATTCCTTAAATAATTTCAGCTTTACCTTGTAATCTTGGCAATGTTTATTGAAAATCTCAATTACTCTCTCTAAATCCATTAATATACTCTGATAAAAATCAATTTCACTATGTACTCCAAAAAATTTGGTAAACAACCCCATAACAGATACTGATTGTAAATACTATTTAAATTCATTGTTTCTATAGCCGAACCTTTACAAAATTTAGTCTGCTTTGCAGAAATTTATAATAATTAAACTAATCAAAAACTACATCTGTAACGCATTTCGGTGGCTTAAAAACTTCGCAGACCATCAAAGGTTTGCTACGTATAACATCTGAATTCCTGTTATATTCCCCAAATGGCTGAATTTTAGTGCAACGTTCCCGAAGGGAAAAATTCAGAGTTACGCCAGTGAACCGTAACATTTAATTAGTATTGGATTCTAAGGTTTGAATATGATTATTAGAAGATTCAAAAAAGAAGACACCAACAAAGTTTGGAATTTGATTTCAAAAACTTTTAAGTTAATAGCAATAGATTTTACGAAAAACGGAAAAAAAGCATTCTTAGATAGGCAGAGCCCCGGAACTAATCTAAAAAGAGTAAAAGAAAGAGACATTTTTGTTGCAGTAATTGGAAATAAGATTGTTGGTATGGTGGAGGGAAACAAGAAAGATAAAGTAACCAGGTTATTTGTTGATAAGAATTACCAAGGAGGAGGTATAGCAACAAGATTAATGAAGAAAGTTGAGGATATGTATCGAAACAAAGGTGCAACAAAAATGAGAGTTTGGTC
>CAYWFN010000137.1:0-3269 GCA_964457715.1 uncultured Methanosarcinales archaeon
AAATATAATATTTATCAGGTTAATTTTCGCGATGAAATTTTCTTTTTGACAAAAAAAAAAGTAAATGATTTATGTGATAAGATTTTGGAAAAAAAACTCAGATTTAAATGGTTTGCAAATTCAAGAGTTAATTTTTTTGAACAAGGTATTTTAGATGATAATTTATTGGCTAAAATGAAAAGAGCTGGATGTGTTTATTTAAGTTTTGGTGTTGAATCTGGTTCAAAGAAAATTCTTAAACTACTTAAAAAATATATAACCCCTCAACAGGCTCTTTTATCTGCTAAAATGTGCAATAAACATGGGATTATTCCTATTTATTCATTTATCTTAGGTTTACCTACTGAAACTGGAAATGATAGAAGATTAAGTTATAATTTAATGAAAACAATTATCCAATTTTGTCCATCCTCAATTATATTAGGGCCACATTTATACAGACCTTATCCTGGTTGTGAGTTATATAATATTATAAAAAAATATAATTTTTTAGAAGCTCGAAGCTTGAGAGAATGGCCTGATTTAATAAAGAAAGGATTCCAGAAAAGGGTTGATCCTATAGAACAAGGCTGTCTTGTACCAGAAGATTTACCATGGGTTGATGATCCAAAAGATCTAAATTTTATGATCACATATTCAAGATACGCTGCTTATGATTTATACTATTATTTAAGAAGAAAAAAGTATAAAATATCTATTATGATTATTGCAGCTAAATTAAGACTTTTATTTAATTTTAAATATTTTATTGGAATTGAGAGAAAAATAAGGGATAAAATTAGTAAGTAATTAAATATGAATATCGTGTTTGTGTATGTTTATTTTCATTTGAGTAAACTTTATAAAGAAAACATTATTTCAATATTAAAATTAAGGGGATATTATTTGGCAAGAAAAAAAAGATTGATTTTGAAAAAAGAGAATGCTGCATTATTTATTCTTATTTTAATGGTTCTTAGTGTTTTTGGTATGTGGCAAGCGTCGCAAGCTAATGAAAAAGAGTATAATGGATTTAAATTTAAAGGGTCTCAAAGTGGTTGGGTACTTAAAGTTGATGGCAATAAATATTTGTTTAATTATCTTCCTCAACAAGTTGAACATTTGAATTCTTCAGGTGTATCTATTTTAGGGCCTAAGGTTTATTTTGGTATTGATCCTGAACAAAAAGGTGTTGAACAAGGATATATTTTAGATTATCTTGGAAATATAGTTTCTAGCAAGAATATTAGGCCTGTTCTTTCTTGTACTCAAGAAAAAGAATGTCCTAATGATAATTGGCCTATTGTTAATTGTGATAATGCAGAAGCAGAGGTTATAATGATTAAGCAAGGAAATGAATCTAAGATATTTAAACAAAATAAGTGTTATATTATTCAAGCTAAGATGGATGGTGATCTTGGTTTATTAAGAGAAAGATTTGTTTATGATTTTTTAGGTGTGATTAAGTAAAATGGAAGAAAATAAAATTCCTGATGGAGTGAGAGAAGAAAAAAATACTAAAGAAATAGTTGATAGTAAAGTAGAAAATAAAGTAGAAGAAAAATCTTCTGATATTAAACTTCAAGAAAAGAGAAAAAAGATAATCAATGCAATTAAGAATTTTTTTACAAAAGAAGTTGAAGACAAACCAGACCTTATTGAAGAAACTGTTGGTGAAAATAAAAATATACTTGAAGTGGATAAACAAAGGGATAAACAAGCGAACAAACAATCGGATAAACAATCACAAAATAGTATTAGTGAAAAGGAAATTGATTTTGATGAAAAAAGGAAAGTGGTTATTGAATATGTTAAGAAAAAACCAGATACTATTTTATATCTTCTATTTGCTTTATTGATTCCATTAGGATATTATTTTTATAAATCAAAATCAACTAGTCTTTTCTTATTAGATCTTTTTGTTCCTTTTCCTTTAGATTATTATAGATATATTACTTTTTTCTTGATTATTCCAATTATTGCCTTTACATTGATTTATTATAAAAAATATGTTTACATTGCTTTGTTGTATCTTATAAATATGGGTTTTTCAATAAGAATACAAAATCTACATTTATTAAAAGATGTTACAACTGGTAAATATATTCCTTTGGCCTTGGATCCTCATGTTTTCTTAAGATATGCTAAATATATTTTACAAAATGGAGCACTCTATTCTATTGATCCTCTAAGATATTTTCCTTTTGGAGCAGATCTTAGTGCAGAAACTGTGTTATTATCTAAATTTGTAGTTTATTTACATAAAGTATTACATTTTTTTAATTCAAATATTACTATTGAATTAACAGATGTTTTGTATCCTCCAATTTGTTTTGCTATTAGTTTAGTATTTTTCTTTTTAATAGTTAAGAATTTATTCAATAAAAAAATAGCAATTGTTTCAACATTTATTCTTGCTATAACTCCTAGTTATTTATATAGAACTATGGCTGGATTTTCAGATAAAGAATCTTTAGGATTGATGTTCTTGTTTATGGCATTTTATTTTTTCATCATAGGTTGGAAATCTAATCTTGTGTGGAAAACTATAGTGTTTGGATTATTCTCAGGATTATTTACAGGTTTAATGGGATTAACATGGGGTGGTGTTAATTTTGTTTTATTACTTTTTGCTGGTTTTATTATTGTAGAAATATTTATTAAGAAATTTACAAAAAATGATTTTTATTTATACACTTCTTGGATTATTGTTATGACCATTTTGATGGGATTTACTACTGCTAAATTTGGTGGGTTACAAGGTTTAGTTCAATCTTTTACTTCTGGGATTGCTTATTTAGCATTTTTAATTGCATTTGTTGATTTTATTTTATTCAAATTGGATTTATTTAAAATAAAGAAACACTTTCATAATAAAGTTCCACTTGGAATAGCTAGTACTTTAATTTCAGGTTTAATAGGAATAATTGTATCTTCTATAATTATTAGTCCAAGTTTTTTTATTGATAAGTTTAATAGTATATTTGATGATATGGTTAATCCTTTTGGAAAAACTAGGTGGGCTTTAACAGTTGCAGAATCTCATCAACCTTATTTTATGAGTTGGGTCTGGGATTATAATTGGTATTACTTAATATTTGCTTTTATTGGTGCAATTATTTTGTTTTATTATACTCTAAAACCTCTTTCAGATGAAGAGGGGGTTTCATATTATTCAATAGGTTATTCTATATTTTATGCATTGTTTTTAATGTTATTTACTATGAGTAGATATGAACAAGGACATATTACTTGGAATGGAATTTCAGATACATCAAAAACAGCATATA
>CAYWFN010000138.1:0-3269 GCA_964457715.1 uncultured Methanosarcinales archaeon
TTTTGTAAGGTGCATTATATAAACTAACTGCTATATTGTCTTTTATTAAAGATAACATAATTGTATCGGTTTTCATACATATTACTCCAAAAAGTGCCATCAGTGCAAGAGGATAGGATATTCTTATTAGTTCTTTTTGTATTTCCCATTCAAACATTAATTTGACTTTTGTAAAATTTTTGATTAAAAAGAAAATAGAAAAAAATATGCTTACTACAGTTGCAAACACAAACACTAGACCTAGTGCAAATATCTTATATCCTGTTGTGAGAATAAGTAATCCTAAAATTAGAATAATTACTTTTTCAACAAAAGTTATAAATGCATCATATTTCATTTTTTCATATGCAATAAATATATTTCTAAGTGTAATTCCTAAATTTGATAAGATTATATAGAATCCAAATGAATATACTACTAATTTACTTTGAAAATCATAATTTAGTAAGTTAATTATAATAATTAGTAAAAAACATGCAATTATCGAAGTAATTACTTTAATTCCTAAAATATTTCCTAATAGTATTTCACTTTTATCTTTATTTTTTGCAACTTCTCTTATTAATATTGTATTTAGACCTAAATCAACTATAATTGTGAAAAAAAAGCCAAAAGCTAGAGCAAAAGAATAAACACCAAAATCTTCTGGTCCTAATACACGTGCGATGTAAATAGATAAGATAAATAAAACTGCTTTATTAAATATATCTGCAATAGCTAACCATACAGTATTTTTTATTATTCTTTTAATAACTTCCATCATTTTAATATATCTCTTTTTTCATTAAAAAAAGCTTTGTGGATTATATTTTTATCTTTTTCTTATTAATTTATAGTTCTTTTGGATCACAATTAACTTTATAAACATTTATATATTGCGGTATTTAGTAAATGGGGGTTTGGATTAATGAATATACTAGAATTAAGTGCATATTTTTATCCGCATAAAGGTGGTATTGAGGAAGTTATTAAGAATTTAAGTACTTTATGGATTAAGAAAAAGCATCATGTTACTGTAGTTACATCAGATCAAGGATGTGATAAGAAATATGATGTACTTGATAAAATTAAGATTTATTATTTAAAATCACAATTATTTATGTCAGATCCTTTTTTCTCAACAATATTTAAAACTATAAAGAATTTAAATAAAAGACAAAAGTTTGACATTGCTTTAATACATCATCCACACCCATTCACATTATTTGCAGGAGCATATTCTTGTAAAAAGAATAATATTCCTTATTGTGTACATATGCATGGTAAAGAATTAATATTAACTGGATATAAAAGAATGTTCTCTCTTATTTATAATAAAATCTTTTTGAAATATATTTTAAAGAATTCAAAAAAAATATTTATTTGTGTAAATAAGATAGGATTAGAATCAGATATATTAAAGTGCTATAATAATAAGATAATTATTATACCTCATGGAATTGGTGAAAGAGATTTGGATTATAGTAAGTATAAATCTAAATTATTATTAAAAAAAGAATTTGGCTTAATTGGTAGAAAAATAATATTTAGTGTTGGTGTTCTTAGAAATTATAAACGTTTAGATATTTTGATTAGAGCAATGCCCAAAATAATTAAATTAATACCTGATGTAATTTTAATTATTGGTGGAAGAGGTCCTGAGGAATATAGATTAAAGAATTTTGTAGAAAAATTGAATCTTAAAAGTTATGTTAAGTTTTTGGGATTTATTTCAGATGATACAAAATTTAGGTATTATAAAGCATCTGATTTATTTATACTTCCATCACCAACAATAATGGAAAGTTTTGGTTTGGTTGCACTTGAATCATCTATTGTAAAAACTCCTGTGATTGTTACTAGTGGTATAGGCATATCAGAAGTGTTTACAAAGCATAAAATTGGTATGCTAGTCAGACCTTTTGATCCTGATGATTTAGCAGATAAAGCAATAAAATTATTAAAAAACCCTAAATTATCTAGAAAGATAGCTAATAAATCATATAGTGTGGTAAAAAAATATTATTTGTGGGATAATATAGCTGATCAATATTTAAATATATTAGAACAGGTAAAAAATGATAAAACAGAATAATTATAACATTTATATTGCATCTAGAGAAGAATGGGATGAATGGGAAGATTTTAATTTTAAGTATGGCAATGTATTCCAATCAGTTAAGTTTGTAAGAGTTCTTGAAAAAGGCAATATTGATATTAGATTATTGTTAGTAAAAGAGAAAGAGGAAATTGTTGCTGGAACATTTTTTATGTTTCCTTTAACAGGTATGAAAAAATTATTTTCTGAATTGAGAATTGTATCAGGCCCTATTTTTAAAAATAAGGATAAACAGATATTTAAATTAATACTTGATAAACTAGAAAATATTGCTAAAGAACACAAAGTAATAGCAATTCAATTAAAAACACAATTCACAGAAATGGAGGATGTTTTATTTGGTAATAGTTTTATTGTAGGTCAAAATTCACCAGATTATTCCTTTCATATAGATCTTTTAAAAGATGAGGAACAATTATGGAAAGAACTTAAGCAAACAACAAGAACAGCGATAAGAAAAGCAAAGAAAAATAATGTTATAGTTAGAGAAATAAGAAATGAACAAGAACTTAAAACTCTATTCAATATTTATATTCAAAGAGCAAGACAGAAAAAAGGTTGGATTCCTTATGATTATGTTTTTTTTAAGAATCTATGGTATGAGTTCAGAGATAATCATGGTTTATTCTTAATAGCAACTTATAATGATAAAATAATTGGAGAAACTATTTTTTTGATATATTCAGGTGTGTTATATTTTTTTAATAATGCTTCAGTTAAGGAGTTTTGGAATATGAGAGCAAATAATCTAATGGTTTGGGAGGGAATGAGATTTGCAAAATTAAGAAATTCTTCATTATTTAATTTTTATGGAACATCTGATGGACAAGATAAAAATGATATTAATTATGGTTTGTATGTTTTTAAAAGTGCTTTTGGTGGTTCTCTAATAAAGGAATTTCAATTTGCTAGTAAGATTATATCACCACTAAAAAATAAAATCTTTAATTCAATTTTTCCTAAAATTTTACCATTATATAAAAAAATGTTAGGTTGATTAATATGAATAAGAAATTATTACATTTAATTTGTTGCCCATCCTGTAAAGGAGATTTAAAATTAAAACAGAAAAGTTTAGTTTGTGTTAATTGTAAATTAAAATATAAAATCAAAAATGGTGTGCCTATTTTACTTGTTCCAAAAGGTGAACTTTATGTTAGATCTATTTATT
>CAYWFN010000139.1:0-3248 GCA_964457715.1 uncultured Methanosarcinales archaeon
TATGTTGCATAAGTGTGTCTTAAGGTGTGGAATGAATAAGCATATCTTTGTTGATTATGTTCTGTTACAAATGTTTTAATCTTTAGACCAGCTTTTTCTAGATATTTCTTAAATTTTATAGAAAGTTGTCCTGAATTCATTTTTGTTTTATACACAGCTGGAATTACATATTCAGCTTCACTAAACCTAAACCATTTTTCTAAGATTGGTTTTAATTTATTTGGCAGCATTACATATCTATCTTTATTACCTTTGCCCTGCACAACCTTAATCTTCTCTGATTCAAAATCTACATCTTGTTTTTTCAAATTACAAACCTCACTTATTCTTAATCCACAACATAATGCTAATAAACAAGCAACAAACACATCTGTCTCGTCGATAATTGAGAATAAATTAATCAATTGTTTCTTATTTAAAACATTAGGTAATTTTCTACCTTTCTCTTTTATTCTTCTTATGTTTACCATTCTTATCACATCTCCTTTATTAATCTTAAACCAACTTGTTTAATGTCAATCTGTAAACTTGTATCTGTTTCATGCTGTCTTTCAAAGAATAATTTGCTGGCTTTTTTCTGGCTAAGATAATGATTTTTTAATTGAAACTTAATATCTTCTGGAACCCTTTCCAACAATGCCCACCTATAAACAGTGTAAGGATTATATCCATTTTCAATTAATAAGTTATAGAGATTTCTCTCTCTTCCTAATAACATTTTATTCTTCTTATCATAATGATATAATGCAATTCTGCTTAGAAATTTACATAAATTCCGAACTTTAAACTCAGGAAAACGAACTTTAATCAATTCTTTTACTTTGTTTAGTTCGTTAAATATGTCTATGCGAATTTTTGCCATTTTTTCCGACCTCCTTACTTTTACTAATTTTCAAAAGGTCAAATTCACAAGAAATAGAGTTCGTGGCGCAATTATTCGTAGTTTATAAAGGTTTTGTTTTTATCTACTTAGGAATGGTAAAAATAGCAACATTTATATATGAATAATTATTTCTTTAATATATGGATGTGGGGTATTTTGATTATAAGGATTCACCTTTGATAAGGGTGTTTATGAATAGTAGATTAAGAAATCATAGGACTTATACCAAAGCATTATACCAATTAAGTTCAGCTTCATCATTAAATGGAATAATTGAGCCAATAATTGGTATGCCTGATTTAACACCTTCATATGGACTTCCTGTTGGTGGAATACTTGCAACAGGTGCTGAAGATGGGGATATTTCTTTGAACGCTATTGGTGGAGATATAAATTGTGGTATTTCTCTTTCTAAAACAAATATTGATAAATCATCTTTTTTTGAAAATAATACTTTAGATTTAGAAAAATGTAAACACTTATCTAAAAGTATAAAATCTCACATTGATAAAAGGGTTTATGTAGGGGATACAAAAGAAGTTCTTCTTAATGGAGCAACTAGTCTTTGTTCTTTAGACGAATTAAATAAGATAGAAAATTATGGTGTAGCAATAGTTAATCTAGAACATTTGATAGATGAAAAAATTCAAACATTAACAAAAAAACAATTAGGAAGTCTTGGTAATGGAAACCATTTTATTGATTTATTATTTTGTGAAGAGATTTACGACCCAGAATTAGCATTGTTATTTGGTATTAATCAAAAAGAAATCCAATTAATGATTCATTCTGGAAGTAGAGGCATTGGACAATATATCAAATATAGATTTTCAGATAATTCTAGTTCTCTATTTGGTGTTGAAAAGATTTTTCAACCAAGGAAGTTTATGTCAAAACAAGGAAATGAAATTTTAGAATCAGTCAATATTGCATCAAATTTTGCATATGCAAATAGAGCTATTCTTAGACAAAGAATTAAACAAGCATTACAAAATGCGACTAATAATAATCTTGACTTTGAATTAATCTATGATTTTGGTCACAATAATATTTCTTTAGAAGAATATAAGGGTAAACAAATAATACTTCATAGAAAAGGCGTTTCAAGAGCTCTACCAAAAGGTCATCAAAATAATACTCTCTATTATAAAGAGACAGGACATCCAATAATAATCCCTGGATCTATTGGGACACCTACATATGTTTTAATTGGAAATCCAGAACTTGAAAAAGTTTTTTATTCAATTAATCATGGAGCAGGAAGGAAATATGTTAGAGGTTATGTAAGGAAAAAATTACATCATCCAAAGTTTAAAGAACATCTAGAAAATGTTTTTATTAATCAAAAATATAAAGATTTTTGCGAAGAGTCACCAAATGCTTATAAAGACATTGAAGAAATAATAAATACTTTAGAAATAAATGGTTTTGTAAAAAGAGTTGCAAAATTAAGACCATTTTTTGTTTATATTGAGAAGGATTAATTTTAAATAAAATTATTTCTTAACATACACAGTTTGTGTTGGGAAAGCCATTTCAATTTTTTCTTTATCAAATCTTTTCTTTATTTCAAGATTAATTTTTTGTAAAGTATCCATATAAACATTATAATCTTTATTTGTCATAACAAAAACAATTTCAAATATTAAACTAAAATCCCCAAATGTCTTAAAATGTGCTCTACTAAACTCAGCTTCTTTTGATTTATTAATAATTTCTTTAAGGATTTTAGGAATTTTCTCTAATTTTTTACTAGAAGTATTATATGTCACACCAATATTAAGTACAACTCTTCTTTTTTTCATTTTTTTATAATTATTGATCCTTGCAGATGTTAATTCTTTATTAGAAACAATCAACTCCTCGCCGTGTAATGTTTGTATTCTAGTTGATTTCATTCCTATTTTTTTAACAGTACCAGAATCTTGGCCAATAACAATAAAATCTCCAACTTTAAATGGTTGATCCATATAAATTGAAAATGAAGAAAAAATATCTGCAAGAATATTTTGCAATGCAAATGCTATAGCAATTCCACCAATACCTAATCCTGCAATCAAAGTTGAGATATTATAACCAAGATTAGATAAAATAAGAATAATTGCAATTATCCATAAAATAATTATAGCAATTCTTCCTAAAATTTGTCCAGTATGTTCATCTAATTTATTTTTATCAGAGGCAACTGCTTTTTTTATACTAAAAATAATTAATTTTTGAGTTCCTTTAATTAAATAATAAGTTACAATAATTAGTGTTAAACAGTTAACACTTTTAACTAAAATATTAGGTAATACAAGCAATTTAAGACCAAAGTATAAACCTAAAACAAGATACAATGGCCAACTAACACTATTTATTGCTT
>CAYWFN010000140.1:0-764 GCA_964457715.1 uncultured Methanosarcinales archaeon
TTATTTATATCATTATTTAAAAAGTAAGAAGTGGTAAAAGAAGTATTGGATTATCTTTCAATATCCAACCAGCTTGAGTTAAAAAGCCAGGTTCTGTTAATACGCCCTTAGGCCAGCCAAAAACAATAGTTAAGCCTTCATAGGCAGATAATGTCTGAAAAGTAGAATAACCTACTTGTGAATTAGTTACGTTAGTTATCTGACAATTCTTGTCAGTACTGCCTACTTCTCCTGTAAAACATTCTGCCTGCAGGCTAGATGCATCTACTCCAGCTGGCAGTTTAACAACAATACCTGATCTATCAATAGGTATGTTCCACTGGTTGCCAGTTACATTCCAATAGAATTCATCATGGGTATCAAAAAAATTAATTACTCTTCTTAAATCATAATTAATCTTATATACCATCAATCCACTTACATATTTATCTGCCTCTCCTATCTTTATCCTAACCTTACCTTCTTCTCTGGTTACCTCATAGTTATATGCATTATTATTTTCATCAACAACTGAACTTACATTCAAACCAACTGTAAACTTACCGCCTCTGGCAAAATACCTATATGGTATTTCTCTATAAATACCATGCCGCCTGTAATCCCCAAAGTTGTAGGTAATAGTTTCAGTTACATCCACTGTACTATCCTTATTAATCTCAACTGAAACCTGAAAATCATCTATATATTCCTCTGCATAACCTTGAGCTACTGCTCTGGGTACCAACCCAGAGATTATTTCCCTAGGGTTCTGGTATTGGACAAAA
>CAYWFN010000140.1:774-2986 GCA_964457715.1 uncultured Methanosarcinales archaeon
AGGCAATAAGGGATAGTATAGTTAAGATTATGAAGAATATTAGGAAACGTTTTTGATGAAGTCTCATGGTTTTATTTTAACATATTTTGAAATCAATTCATAACTCTTTTTTTATCTCTTACCAAGTAATTCCTGAAATATTTTTGATTTCTTCCAAAACGTATCTTAGGACATCTTTCCTTAAATCTGAGGGAATTGTGATTGATTTTTGATTAGAATACCAAACAGCTTTATAATGACTTCCTTTTTCACCTTTTTAATTTTATTATAAAATCAAGGCGCTCAAGCGCCCTGATAAATTTTTCTCAATTTATTTCTCCTGGAAAATCATGCCAGTGCATATTCCGATTGTCTTTCTCCTACTCTAACTATTTTTACTTCTTTAGCATAACTTGAAGGAATTTCAAAAGAAGTCAAAATAGCATCTTTAATATTATTATCTAATTCTTCTTGATCTTTCCCTGATGTTATTAAATAATCTTTAATTATTTTAGTAATAGTTATATATTAAAAATATTAGCAAAAGATATTTGTTTATTATTATTTATCTGATTAAAATAAATATAATTAATAAATTTATAAACAAAATTAAAAGAGATTCTCTTTCTATCATTATCTCTATAATTTGTTAAAAATAAGGATAAGTAATTATCTCTCATTTTCTCAATTTCTGAATTAAAAATATTAATTATTTGTTTTTGATGCGAAACGGAAATTTTATTTTCAAACATTAAATAAATCATATGTCTTGATGATTCTTTACTAACTAAACAATCAACTCCATATTTATTAATATTCTCTAAAGCTATTTTTCCTTTTTCTGAACCACTATCTATTGCTTTTAATAAAATAATATTTGATTTAATAAAACTATAAAGATCTTCATTAATTTTTATTTTTATTTTGTCTTTAACATGATTATATGCAGCTGATAATTCAATATTGCCTTTAGAAGAATCAATATCTTTTTTTGTCAATCTTCTTATTTTCAAAAAATTAATTTCTTTATTTATTCTACTTAAAAACTCTCCGCCAATTGACCAATTAAATCTTTTTTCTAATAAAACATTGATAGTCTTATTTTCAGGAAAAATATGTGTTTTAATAGAAAACTTTTCAATATTTTTTCTCTTCTTTTTGTAATAAAAAGATATGACATTATAAGTAGTATCTGGAAATACTTGATATTTAAAATAATTCATCTCTTTAATTTCAAACTTATCAAAAAATATTTTTCTAATCTTTCTAGAATTATTAGCTGAAAGAAAATTAATTGGTACAATAATAATACCTTCGTTGCTATTCATAATTGAATATAGAGATACTTGATATAAATCTTCAAATTCAAATTTTTTAAAATATCTTTCTTTTATTATCTTATTGGCTTTATTTACATTCAAATATGGAGGATTAGTTATTACAAATTTATATTCTTTTGGACTTAATAAACTATCATTATAAAAAATATACTTATTATCAACATAACTTTCATCAACATCATAGCCTAATACTTTTTTAGCTCCATTTTCTAAAGCCCAATTTAAAAGATCTCCACTGCCAGCAAATGGATCATATACTTCTTTATACTTAATATATTTACTGAAATATCTCAAAATTTCATCAGAGTTCTTTGTAAAAAATTGACCTAATTGCTGTTTTTTATTAACCATATTGTACATAAAATTTACCACTTTTAAAATAATTTAGCAACAAAAATAAGGGTACCCCACCTCACTAATGCTTTGTGGGAAACCCTGTTTATATTATCTACACCTTAACGCCTATATAACAAATAATCAAGTAAAAAAATAATCTAATCCCTAAAAGAAACCATTACTACCTCAAAGATTAAAGTAGCATCAGGCGGTATTACTCCCATATAACCTTCTGAGCCATAAGCAAGTGATGGTGGTATTACCAACCTTCTCTTTTCATTAACTTTCATACCAACTAAACCCTGTTCCCAACCAACTATTACCTGTCCCTGGCCTAATGGGAATTCAATTGGTTCACCTTTTGTATAACTGGAATCAAATATAGTACCATCTTCAAACCTACCTTCATAATCAACTGTCACTAAGCTATTTGCACCAACTACACCTTCACCTTCCCCTTCTTCCAGTATTTCTATGCTAACCTGGGCATTCAATGCTTCATCAGCTTTTTTATTTACTTCTTCTTTTACTTTAGCTATTTCTATTCCATCATTAAA
>CAYWFN010000140.1:2999-3248 GCA_964457715.1 uncultured Methanosarcinales archaeon
TTAGCATCTTTAGACATATATGCAGTAACCTGATTACCATCAATTAAATTAAGATTAAGTTGGTAAAGTCCTGAAACTTCCTCTATATCACTTACAGTAATCTGACTATTTTCATCAACTAGATAGTTGTTTATAAATCTCCTGGCTTGAGCTTTAGCTTCATCTGGTTCAACTACCTCCATCTTTTCTTTATTAAAGAAGTTAAAATCAGCTAAACTACAGCCAGTTAAGAAAATAGCAAGTAGAAAT
>CAYWFN010000141.1:0-3238 GCA_964457715.1 uncultured Methanosarcinales archaeon
TATGCTTGTTCTAAGTGTGGGTTTATGGAATCTTATTTAGATGTGGAAAAAAAAAGGTAATAAAATGAAATGTTCAATATGTGGTGCAGATGCTTGTTATATGGTTGCCTTAGATAGTACTCTAAGCAGAATTGCTAAACAATTTGTAAATAAGTATGCTGCTAGGTGTAAGCAATGTCAAGACAAGAAAGAACAATAACAAAACAAGAATTTGAGAAAAGTGTGGGATTAACACCATTTCTTATAAGCATTGGAGGATTAATCATTATTATAATCCTAGCTATATGGGGAATTTATTTAATATTGCAATTATAGTAGAAAATCTAAATATGTGTGTGAGAATAAAATGATGAAAAAATGTCCCAAATGTAAAAGCACTGAAATTGATAAAGGAATATTAAAAGATCATTATGGAGTAGGTTATGGAAGTCTTACTAAAAAATTTAGTTTCAAAAGGTGTCCTGTCATAGTTTTTACTTGTATTAAGTGTGGGTATTGTGAATTGTATACAGATGTTGAAAGATTGCCAGGGTAATTAAGAAAAAATGAATAAACAAGTCACAGCATACATAAAAAAACAAAAACCAACACAAAAAAAGATATGTAACAAGCTAAGAAAACTAATATTAAAAACATTTCCTAAGATAAATGAACAAAAGAAATGGGGAGTGCCTTGTTATGATCATGGAAGATTTTATTTTGTTGGTTTAAAAGATTCTGTTAACTTAGGCTTTGCTGTAAAAGGTTTAGGTAAAAAAGATGTGAAAAACTTCAAAGGCAAAGGAAAATACATGAGACATTTAAAATTTAAATCAATAAAAGAAATAAATGAAAAAGAAATAATTAAACTTCTAAAACTAGTTAAGAAAAAAGCAAAATGTGTGAGCTGTTGTAGGTAATTTTCAATAATCTTCCCAATGTTTTTGTTCAGAATATTTTTTATATCTTTTCATTCTAGACAAAAGCCAAATAATTAGAAAAAACACAAACATTATTCCAAAACCTATTAAATATTTATACATTTGAGCCATCTTTTTGTTAATTTAAACAAAACTAGTATTTAAATGCTTCTTAGAAAACATAATTCCCACATAACCTTATATACTAACATCTGTTCTCTTGTAATTATGGTAGGATTTGATCGTTCAAAGAAGTATTCCAAAGGTGGTTCTAGAGGTAGAGGAAGATCTGGAGGAAGAAGAGATTCTAGAGGAAGTTCTTCAAGAAGGAGCTTTGGAGGCTCTAGAGATAGAAGAGATTCTAGAGGTGGTTCTTCAAGAAGAAGTTTTGGTGGAAGAAGAGATTCTGGTAGAAGAAATAGAGACAATGCGCAAAGAACTAAAGTTACTTGTGCTTCATGTGGTAATGAATGTGAAATACCTTTTAAACCAATGTTAGATAAACCTGTTTATTGTGATAATTGCTTTTCTAAAGAAAGTAAAGGTGGTTCCAAAAGAGGATCTGGTAATAGGAATTCTGGTAAAGACCTTAAAATAATCAATGAAAAGCTTGATAAGATAATGAAAGCTTTGAAGATTGAATGAATTTATTCTTTAATATATACTTAAAACAACAAACTTTATATATCTATAAATTAAATAAGTTATATGACATACAAACACACACAACCAGGATATCTAATGATTGTTATTGATATTGTTCTTGCTGTTTATTTAATATTTCTTATGAAGCAAGCAGTAGAAACAATTGCAATTATCATAATTAGTGTTGTTATATTAATCTTAGCATCTTTTACAACACTTACAGTTACTGTTGATCATCAATACTTAAGACTTAAGTTTGGCTATGGTATCTTCAGTAAAAAGTTTCCTATCAAAGATATAACATCTGCAAAAGCAGCAAAAAACAAATGGTATTATGGTTGGGGAATAAAATATGTGTTTTGGAAACCTATGTGGGTTTTTAATGTGTCTGGCTTAGATGCTGTTGAAATAAAACTAACTAATAACAAAATATATAGAATCGGCACAGACGAACCTAAGAAATTAGAATCTGAATTAAATAGAGTAATAAAATGAAATAAAAGAATATATTAATGCACATGAACAGGACCATAAACACTAATCACAACAATAATCAAAACACCAATCACAATAGCCAACAAATGCACTAAACTATCTTTAAGTTTACAATGTCTATGTAATTCTGGTAACAGATTAGATGCAGCAATATAAAGAAAATTACCACAAGCAAAAGGAATAATAAATTCATCAAACCAGTGAACATGACCCAACATAATAATACCAATAACTGTACCAATAATTGCAGTTGTAGCTGACAAAAAATTAAATAACAAAGCTTTTGTCTTTTTCATTCCAGAATATAATAATACTCCAAAATCCGCAACTTCTTGAGGAATTTCATGAAATATTACAGAAACTGTAGCAGCAATCCCAGTTGAAATATTAATTGCATAAGAACCAGCTATTACTAAACCATCTATAAAATTATGAACTGAGTCACCAATGAGATTAATTGGTGCTAAATGATATGCATGTCCATGACAATGTTTATGTTTTTTATGTCTATGGTGTACAAATTTTTCTAAAATAAACATAATAAAGAATCCTAACAAAATATACAAACCAACTAAAATATTATACTCATGTTCAACAATCTCTGGTAAAAAATTAATAAATACAGTACTTAATAATACTCCTACTGAAAGACTTAACAAAAACAGCAACACTTTATCAGATACTTTTTTCTTGATTAATAAAGGAATAGCAAATATAATAGAAATCAAAGATACTATTACAACACTGATTATTGGATAGATTATGTTCATAATTTAATTAATAAAGAATGTATTTAAAAATCTTTCTAACGAAACATTTATTAAGATATCAATAATCCCAAAATCAAGGAGGTAATTAAAATGCATAATGAATTAACACATTTATATGGAAAAATTGTATTAGTAATGCCAAAAATAGATGGAATTGAATATGTCGCTCTTCAAAAAAAAGATATAGGAACATTAAGACCAAATATATATGGCACACTTGAATCAGACACAGATAGATTTGTAATAATAACAAATCCAGAATATACCAATATAAAAATAAAACAAAATATACAAAGTATAACTATAAACAAAGATGTCATTGATTCAATTGAAGAGAAACTTGATTAAAACTCAACACAACTCTTTACACATTTGAGTTAATGTTAATTCTAATCCTCTTTTTTTAGAAATTATTTCTTTAACAAATTC
>CAYWFN010000142.1:0-3219 GCA_964457715.1 uncultured Methanosarcinales archaeon
TTGGTTGTGTTGTTAGGAAGTTTAGTAATGGCTTTGTATCTTATGAGGAGAAAATGAAAATCAATAAAATATTTGGATTTGTATTGATTTTGTTAGTTTTCAGTTCATTTGTATATGCATCTGAAGGACAATGTCTTTGTAAGGGTATGAAATGCGATACTTATATAGGTGATAGTTTAGTAACTCAAGGATGTGAAGATACTATAGAAGCATCTGGAAATGCAGTATTTAGTATTTATGATCCTTCTATATCTGGTGAAATAGTAGATTATGGTAGAGAAGGCAAAGGATCAGAATATGGAACATATCAAGATTATATTGGTGAAGGACAACTTGATATCTTGATTTCAAGTAAAGCAGAGGATGGTTCTAGGAGATTTAGAGCAAAATTTGAAGGAAAAACTGTGCCTCCTGCTAATTATGAAGGAGATCCTGAGCTTATGACAAGTGATTGGGATTGTAATTTTGACCAAGGATTTGATGAAAAAAATTATGTTAAAGTAACAGGAAGTTGTACAGTATGTACAAAAGATATTTGGTATCCTGCACCAGATTATAAACCAACTAAAAGAGATTATTGTTATGGATCTTATGCTCCAGTTATGAGAACATGGGGATTTCTAGATCAAACAGAAGTCACAGGAAATATTGTTTTAGTAAGTCCATATGGTGGTAGAGGACCAAAACCTTATCATTTATTTGATTTTAGAGTTCCTGTTTTAAATAGGTTTGAAGAAGAGGAAGAAGAAGAATTAGAAGAATGTCCTGCTTATTGTTTTGCTGATTCTGGAACTGTGAGTAAAGGTTTGGTTACTGGTGGAAGTGGAACAAGTAGTGGTGAGATAAGTGAAGAATGTAAACCTTGCGTTGATACTTGTGGTGATTATTGTAGTAAGACTATTCCTGGTTCTAAGACTGAAAAAAAAGATGGTTATTGTATTTGTTTATGTGATGAAGTTTATAAGTTAGCTGTTAATGGTGAGGTTATTGAAGAGGAAGAATTGAGTGTTGAACAGATGAGAGCTGAGCTAGAAAAAGAAAGAGAATTAATGTTTCATCCTGGTGTTTTAATTGATGATATACATCTAGAGACTGTTAAGAATCCTGATAAATTAATTATTGCAGGAATCAGAGATAAAAATTTAAGAGGCGTAAGAGATTTATTAATAGAAAATCTTTACAAGCTTCCACCTGAAGTAAGAAAAAGTCTCAGAGGAATTATTATTAATAGTGAAGAAGAGTACTCTAGAGGCTATGGTGGTGGAGCTGCACAAGCAGGAAATGATAGAATAATTAAACTAAAAATATTAGATTCTTTACAACAAAATGATGATTTATTTAGAAAACGTTTAAACTATGGAACTTTCCGTCATGAAGCTAGCCATACACTTACTTTTCAACATGATGCGAATTATAGATATAATGTAGCAACAGCAAAACATCAAATTACAAAAATAGTATATACTTATATAACTGAGAAAGCAACAGTCATGGATAAACTAGGAATAAAAGAGGATAATAGATTAAGAGAAATAGCAAGAACAAGTGACAAATTATCATATGATGAAAAAGAATCTTTTTTAAAGGCACATGATGATTATGATAAAATTCAACAATATAAAGTTGGTTTTAGAGAACCAGTAGATGAAATATCAGATTCTATTCGTATGAATATTAACACTTTTATAGAAATGATAGGAGAGGAAGAATATTATTCAAAAAAGGATATTTTTGGTGCAATCTTTTATACTGGTTATGATTATTTTGATGAATATTATCTTTCAGATTATATATTAGATGAACATTCTGAAAAAACAGGAGAATATAAAACATCTTTTATGAAAGAATGGGAAGAAATTGCAGGTGATGTTTATACTGGAAAAGTAGAGAGAGTACAAAGTGGAAATAGTAAAGGTAAAATAAAATGGCAAAATCTTAATGATGAGTTAAGTGAATTTGAATTAACAAGACCCATGTATGGAATAATGGAACCTTATGGTTCTTTTATTTTACTTGAGGATATTTCAACATTTACTGAGGCATTCATATCACATGAAAAAATGATCTTACTAAAACAATTAATAGACCCTAATAGTGCTTATTATGGTGATATGCCTAACAAAGATGCTGTAAGAAATTGGGCAGAGATTTATAAAAAGAAATTAGAATTAGCATTGAAATATGGATTTATTACACAAGAAGAATATGACTTTGTTACAGGAGAACTATCCTGCATTAAAGTTACATAATCCACAGTAACATTTAAAAATAACAAAACAATATGTTCATATATAAATAAAAAGGTGGTATAAAATGAAAAAGATATTATTATTGTGTTTGATATTGATGTTAGTTGGTTTAGTTCTTGTTGAAGCCCAAGAAAAAGATATTGCAAATCTGAATCCAGTTACAAGTCCTAAATTAATTGCTCATGTAAGTACAACTGGAATTGTTAATAAAAGAAAAGTAGATTTAACAGTTGAATTAGTAAATGATCATCCTTCATATAATCTTAATGGGAAGATTGTATGTAATGCTGGTGATTATACAGAAGTTACTGGAGGATTTGGTGAAGCTGGTGTTGGTGGAGCATATAGTAATACAGTATCTTTACCTCCAAATGGCCAAGATTATCTTGAAATGAGTGTTTCAAGTAAAGTTGCTGGAATAAAGAAATTCTATTGTTATTTTACAGGAATTGTTACAAAAAAAGGAGAACATGGTGAAATACTATATGTAACATATGATCAAACATTTACTGATAAAAGAGAGGATGCAGCTCCTTTTGCTGCAGAAGTTTTAAAGAATGTAGAGTTTGCGCCAGAAGCAGAAGAATCTGAAGATGATGGATTGCCAGGATTTTCTTTGATAATAATGTTAAGTTCTTTTGTCTTAGCAATGATCTTTGTTAAGAAAAATATATGAAAAAAACTAATTTTTTTTATTTTTTATATGTTATTCTTATTACAATAATAATTATTTTTATTTCTGATTATAATTTTCTAAAAGTTCTTATTGGTAAACAAGTTAAGTTTTTACTTGAATTGTTTGGAATTTCTGTAAAACTTTTAATCAATAATGGAGAAGTGTTTTTACATGATGTAGAAATAAACAAACTCTGCACAGGGATATATGTAATGTCTTTATTTATTGGCCTAATTTTACCTTTAAGTTATAAATGGTTAAAGAAAATTATATGGAGTGTTATATTTAGTTTGT
>CAYWFN010000143.1:0-3214 GCA_964457715.1 uncultured Methanosarcinales archaeon
CAAGTTATAAAGTTCAAGATAGAGCTTACCCTATTTCTAAAGAAATTACAGTAACTGAAACAACATTTCCAACAGAAGAAAAAATAAAAAAACAAATAACAATTAAATCTGATGGAGAAAGAACAGAAAAACAAACAATTGAAAAAATATTAAAAACTGAAAATATAGATTTTTCCGCAAAAAAATTCATGATAAAAACAGACAGATATACTCTGGTTAAAAATGAAGATTGGTTTTTATCAAGAGTTATTGGACATTTTAATTCTATGATGAGAAGATTATATTTTTGGGAATGGGATATTAGTAAAGGCCAAGATGAAGAAAGAACAAAAGCAACACTTTCAATGCTTGAAAATAATAAAGAATTAAAAGATATTACTATTAGGATTAATCATAATGAACCATTACTAGATTGTTACAGACTTTTTACAGAAGATAAATTAAGAAAAAGAAATAATGTAATTGCAAGAGTTGCACTTGGAATCCCAACCTGTATTGTATCTGAAATTTGGGCAGAGTTTTTTAGAGGTGATTATTATAATCCATTAACAAAAACAACAGTTGTTTATAGTAATGTTGAATCAATTGTTGCTCACGAACTAGGACATCATAAAGATTTCCAAAAATTTGAATCTGATTGGGGATATGCATTAGCTGATGCTTTTTTTCCAGTTAGATTATACAAAGAATGGCAAGCAAGCATGAATGCAAAAGATATAATGAGTAAAGAAGATTCTTGGCAATTCTACAGATTTTTGTTACCAGCATTCTTAACATACTTAATAGCATCGTACGGACTATCCAAAAAATTAATCAAAGGTATGAAAAAACAAAGAAAATTAGAAGAAGCAGGATTGTCTAAAAAAAGTGAAGAAGAATTAACTGAGGAAGAAAGAATAAAATATAAGATAATCATTAACTCAGATCCAAAAATAAAAGCAAGTGAAGCAATAAGAATATTTACAGAATGGAACTTAATATTTTGTGCAGGGTTAGCATCATATCATGTTGCCAACAGTTTGAGTCAATCAAAAGAAATAAGCTACGCATGTTTTGCAGCAGGTGCAGCATTAACTGAGAAATTCTCTAGAAAATTATTTGACAAAGTTATGCCAATAGAATATTTCACATTAAAATACGCATTATTAACATTCAAGAATGCATTTTCAAAAGTGCCTGAATTAAATACTACTGCTTGTGAAAAGATAAAAAGTTTATATTCTTAATTTTAGGTTATTTATTCTGTTCTTAATTCTGTTACTTTTACTTGTTTTTTAAATATCTTAATAAAACCAAAAAGAAGAACACCATAAATAATTATTAAATGTGGTAACCATACAATTAAAGATAATAATAACATAAAACTAAGTTCTGTACATATTAAAAAGAAAACTAGATTATAAAATTTAAAAAAAAGAATAATAACAAAAATTAAATTAAAAATAGCTAATAATTTAATTGTATCTAACATGTAAAGATCGGAACGATTTAAAAAAGATGTAACAGACAAATAATGAAATTTCGAAAACAAAGAAGCAATAGTAAATATAAATAGTAAAAGCAACCAAAATTCATTAATAAATTTATTTTGTGACATATTTATTATGAGATTCTTCTTCTACTTAAATCTTTAGATTCCTAATCGTAAATTTTCCGACAATCATTAGAAAACTTTTTATATAGATAATCAAGTATATATAGTATTAGGAGGAGTTTATATGAAGAAACTATATTTAATAACAATATTATTATTAATCATATTGAGTGCCTTTGGATGTACTCCAAAAGTCTCTGGTAAAGATCCAAGAAATTATGTATTAAGAGAAGATGAGTTACCTGTAGGTTTTGGGTTTTACGAACCTTCAAAAGAGGATCTAAAAGAAGCTGGAATGACATCCAACCCAGGATATATAACAGACGAAGAATATTGGGGATTATTTGAATATCCTAATAAAGTAGAAAAAATTTATGTAGGAGCATATGCAATTGAAGAACTAGAAAAAGGATATAAGGATTTTTCATTTATAATTATGGTAATGAAATTCAAATCAGAAAAAGATTTTTTAGAAGAACTAGACGCATTTAAAAAAGGAATAAGTAATGAAGAATTTTTTGATTATGTAACAATATTAAATGATGGAGAAATAGGGGTAATGATTTTTATTAATGAAGATTTAATAAACTTAAAAAATGAGGTTGTAAAAAATTTAAAAGCAAAAATTTTTTTAGAAGAAATCCCTAAACCAACATTTTCAACAATATAAAAGGTGAGAACATGAAAAAAACAAATATAATTATTGGAATATTATTAATACTAATCATAATCTTAGTTACAGGCTGTACTAAAAAAGCAGAAGATCAAGATTATTCTAAAACAGAACAACTAGTTGAAGTGATAGAAGAAGAACAACTAACATATCCAGAAGATTATATATTAAGAGAAGATGAAATCCCTTTAGGACTGAGTTTAGTAAAATTTAATAAAAAAGATTTAAGAGAAATAGGTATGTCTGGAAATCCTGGATTTGTTTATAGTGAAGATTTTTTTGAAGGATTTGATGATCCAGATTCAATAGAACAAGCATATGCAGCATTCTATGGTGTGCCTATAGAAAATGTGGATAATCCAGAATACTATGATTCACAGGATTTTTCATTGATGATGATTGCAATTCAATTTTCAACAGAATATGATTGCGAAAGAGAAGCATTAATACTAAAAAAAGAAACTGAAGATAGTAGAGAAAATAATGGTTTCTTTTTCTTAAAAGATAAAGAGTTCCTAATAATGGTTGGTAGTGAAGAAAAATATCTAGCAAAAACAGCATTAAAGGAAATTAATAAAAGATTGAATTTTGAAGAAATCTAAACTTTTTTTATTATAAAAAAATAAAAAAATCAATTAACTTCCAAAACCTTTATCTTAAAAGTAAGATTCTTTCCAGCTAAAGGATGATTCAAATCAACAGTTAATTCTGTTTCACCAATTTCAACTATTTTTGCAGGAAATTGTTTACCATCTTGTGATGCAAACATCAACATCATACCAACTTCTGGCTTTGGTTCTTTTGGTAATTTCTCTTTTGGAACTTTTTGCATTAATTGTGGATTTTGATTACCATATGCTTGTTCAGGTGTTAGTTTGAATGTCTTTTCTTCACCAACTTCCATACCAACTACAGCTTCATCAAACCCTTTAATCACTTTACCAGCT
>CAYWFN010000144.1:0-3190 GCA_964457715.1 uncultured Methanosarcinales archaeon
TTTTTTGATTTTGTTTTTTCTACACATGGTATACATATAAGTTCACCACCTAAGTCACATTTTACATTGCTAATATGCACTTTTTGTTTACACCTTTTGCATGTGATTTCTTCCCATATTGCCATGTGTATATTGGTGGGAAATGGTGTATATAAAGATTATTGTGGTGTAGTATTTAAAGAAGTTTAGAATTATTTTAGACCTTGTTCAAAATGGCTTTTAAGGTCTTTGAATATGGATTTTTTAAGCTTTTTAAAGTCCATTTTTTCCATCATACTAATAGTTTTTTTTTTCTTCATCAGGATTACCATGTCTCTGTATACTTGAATAGCATCATCAAATTTGTGTTCATCTAATAGAACTCTCATTTTTTCACATAATTCTGTTAATTGTTTTACTTCTTTTTCTTCTGTTTTTAGAATATATTCAATTTCAGCTAGTGCTTTTAGCTCTTTATCTCTTCTTCTGTTTTTTCTCCAATTTGTTAACCAGTTAAATCCCCACATATTGTTGATAAAAGGTACAATATATATAAATTTTTTGTTTTTATTGTATAAAGCATAATATTTATAAATAGGGCTTGAATTCTATATATTCATGGCAAAAGAAACAGTTGAAGCATTGATACAAGGAGGAAAAGCAACAGCTGCGCCTCCATTAGGACCTGCTTTAGGACCAATGGGAGTTAATATTGGCCAAGTTGTAGCTGAGATTAATAAAAAAACTGCTTCATTTCAAGGAATGCAAGTTCCAGTAAAAGTTATAATTGATACAGATACTAAAGAATTTTCTATAGAAGTTGGTACACCGCCAGCTTCAGCATTAATTAAAAAAGAAGCTGGAATTAAGAAAGCTGCTTCTAATCCATTAACTGAAAAAGTTGCTGATCTTAAGATTGAACAAATAATTAAGATTGCAAAAATGAAAGAAGATGCTTTATTAGGAAAAGATCTTAAGAATAAAGTTAGAGAAATAATTGGTACATGCCAATCAATGGGTATGTTAGTTGAAGGTGTTCCTGCACAAGATGCTTTGAAATTAGTTGCTGAAGGCAAATTTGATAAAGAAATTAAAGAAGAAAAAACTGAAATCTCAGCTGAAGAGATGAAAGAATTAGAAGAAGAGAAAAAGAAATTAGCAGCTGAAATAGAAAGGAAAAGAGTAATATTTGAAAAGAAAGCTGATGAAATTATTAAGTCAATGGAAGGCAAACCTAGGGGACAGATCAAAACTAAGTTGGTTGAAGCAAAAGTGCCTCAAAAGATTATTGATGAAAAATTACCAGTTGAAGTTGCGGCACCTGGAGCAGCTGCTCCAGTTAAAAAATAAAGTTCTTTTTTTTATTTGATAATATATTTTTCTAGATATTGTTTTTAGTAACATTTATACAACAAAAATGAAACATTTTTGAGCATAAAGTTTTTTCCACAACCTTTATATACACTTTTACTATAAATCTATATATATGTATAAAAAAGGGTGTGGTAAGAAGTCTCAGATAAGTATGTTTATAATAATTGGGATTATTTTAGTAATTGTTGTTTCATTTTTTTTATATTTTACTTATAGTAGCAATTTAACTACTAATGAAAAATATGATTTATTAGAAGATAAAGTTGGTGTTGTGCAAAATTATGTTGATGAATGTTTAATAAAAGTTGTTGATGATGCTACTGAACTAGTTTCTTATCAAGGTGGTTTTACTATTGAGCCAAACTTAGGTTTTAAAAGGGATGATTATACAATAGCTTATGATTATTATCTTGGTGTTAACCTTTTACCTACATATAAAGAAGTTGGCGATGAACAAATATCTGTTTATATTGAAGAGTTTTTACCTAAATGTTTGAAAAAAACTGACATATTAAAACCAAATTATGTTTCTGTTGGTGAGATTGATGTAGATGTTACAGTTGATACAGATTTTTTTGATGTTTATGTTAATTATCCAATTACATTAAGTGTTGAAGGAAGACAAAGAGTTTTGAATGGATTTGAAACTAGAAAAGAAGTTACATTAGGTATAATGTTAGATGTTGCTTATGATATTATTGAGAATGTTAAGCAAGATCCTAATTATATAGATGTTGGTTATTTAGAGTCACTTGGTTTAGATGTTGAGATTATTTACATAGATGATCAAACTATAATTTACAAATTAAATGATCCTGATTTTGATAATTTCTTTATGTTTGGTACTTATTTTAGTTCAAATTCTGATCCTGATTTATTTACTTTTCCAGAATATAATGTTAGAGTTGGCGATACTTTAGAAGTTTTGCCATTTGCTCTTGATTTTGATGATGATTTGTTGACTTATTCCTCTGCTGATGTTGATATTGATCCTATAACTGGTTTGATTGTTTTTAATCCTACTTCGGCTGGTGATTATTCATTTAATATTATGGTTGAAGATGTGTATGGGGCTTTTGATTCAGAAGTGTTGAAGGTGAGTGTTGTATGAAGAAGTTGGTTAGTGTTTTAATATTAGTAATTATGGTTATTGGTAGTGTTGGTTGGGTTTTGGCAAGTAGTGTGCCTAGTGAATGTGGTGATTCTTATTATGAAAGGGCAAATATTTGTGAAGATACTATTGTTATTGGTGATAAAACAAATCTAGGTTATTGTGTACAACCATATCCAGAAGAATGGCATAAGTGTGTTGCACAAGTATATGTTAATGTTAATAGTGAAGAAATTACACCTAAGTTTTTGGTTGATAATTATGAAGATGTGGATATCTTTCTAACTTATTTAATAGATAATGAATATGGTCGTGTATTGACCTTATTTGATAAATGTCTTAAAGGTTTTGTTTCTTCAGATGTTAAAATGAATAATAAATTTAAGAAAAAAATTAGAACACATTTTAGTAAAGATGAGGATGATCCTTATTCTTTTGAAACTGCTCCTAAAATAAATTCTTTAATTGCACATAAATATCTACTTAAACTAAAAGAAATAAAAGATGTTTCAGACAAAGAATTTGATAAGCCTAAAATAGATAAAAAGATTGCTGAAAAATATTTTGCAAGTACTGCAGAAGTTGATTCTGAAAATGATTATAAATTATCCTTTATTGGAGATTTTGAAATTGGATTAGATGATGGAAAGTTAAAAATAATTAGTAAAGGTAAAGATGAGGGAGATAAAGACATAATTGTTGAAACAACAGTTGAGGATCTTGGTA
>CAYWFN010000145.1:0-3179 GCA_964457715.1 uncultured Methanosarcinales archaeon
CAACTGCTAAAAAAAGAGGGGCAGATGAAGCAGAGATTGTGGCTGAAAAAGCTGCTGTTGAAGGAGCAAAAGCTGCTGAAGAAGTGGAAGAATCAGCAGAGGCTCTTGATGCTATTGAAGGCAGAGCAGTTGGATTAATTGCAGGATTAAAATTAATAGAACAGGCCACTGAAAATTATGTTCAAAGAGAAAGTCAAGAAGATTCTAAAGAGCAACAAGAGTTAAGATATATTGATGCGTTAGTTGGTAGAATTTCACAGATGATTAACTACAACAAAATAGATGCTCATGTCCTTTCTTATATTGAAGGATTTGTTGAGAATCTAATCAAATATTTAGAAGAAGAAGTTGGTACAGAAGAAGGAAAAGAAAAAGATATGCGAGAACTAACCTTGCAACTAAGAGAAGCAGTTATTGAAATCAAACAAGTTTTAGGAGAATCAAAGCAAGAAGTAGGCATTTTTAGGAAATTTGAGAGAAAAGCAAGGCATGATTACAGAGTTGAAATCAAATTAATCAAGTTAGAAATATGGAAAAAAAGAGCAGAATTATTTCAAGCAAGACGTGCTGGTAAAGATGCAGACAAAGAATTGATAGCTCAACTAAAGAGAGAAATTGCTTTGCTCAAAAAACAATACTCAACAGCAAGCAGATTAGATGCTCAACTTAGAAGAACTTTCAAAACAATGGATAGAGAAATTAAAGAGACTAGAAGAATCCTAAGAAAGCTTGTGAGGTTTGATAGAAGGATGAATCGTTTTGATAGGACATTAAATAGAGTTGATGCAAGAATAGAAAAAAGATTCAAAGAGTTAAGAAAATCCTTTACAAAATTAGAAAAAGAGCTTAGGATATCCGAATCAGATAAAAATATCCATATGATTGCTTTGGCTATCTCTTCTGGATTAAATGAGTTTTTGAAAGATAATGAAGGCTTGGATGTGATGACTGCTGAGTTTGATGGGGCTTTGAAAAACATAATCGCTATTGCTTTTGAAATGATTAGATTGACCGAAGCTTACGAAAGGATGATTCAAGGGTTAACAGATGCTGAAAAAGCTGTAGATGAGGGAATGGAAGTTTTAATGAGAGTTATGCAGAGCATAACAGGAGACTCAGAATTACAAGTCGATGAAAGAGAAGTCTCACAAACTTTGGAAGAGCTTAATAAAATATTGGATTATGAAGAAAGAATTGAGAAATATATGTCAAGAGTAGCTATGGCTGTCGAGTATCGGTTAAGATATTTATATTCAATGATAGAGAGGTTAGCAATTCAAGATAAAGCAGTAGTTAATCAAGTAGAAAAGTCATCACAAGCATTAGGTCATATGATGGCTGGTGCCGTAAACAGGAAAGTTGAAGTTGATGAAAAGTATATGAGCCAAGCTGAACAATTTGAAGCTCAACTAAGATCAAGAAATGCAGCCGCATCAAGAGTTTATTCTCAAGCAAGAAGAGCAGAGTTTAGAGCCTAAAAATCACAAATTCCAATTACGAACTCTCAGACCAAAAATATACTCTCGGCTTCGCCTCGTTTTAAAGAACTCAAATTTACCAAAGTATTTATATACTTCTGCCCCTTTCAGAAATACAAGAAAGGGGACGGCATTCATCCCACAAATAAATTTGTGGGTATTCTGCCTAAACTTTTATAAAAAATTAATCAAAAATTTTGATCTAGAAAATGATTTTGGGTTAACTATGGCTCCAATTTTCTTTATTAATAGAAAAAATTTAGGAAAAGAGTTTGAGAAATATTGTTTAAGTAACGAATTTATTAAAGATTTAAGGAAAGAAGTTAAACTTATAGGTACCATGAAATGAAAAATAGAAAATGCTCTAAATGTGGGGAGGAGTTAGAAATTAAACACTATACGACTAAGAAAGAATATAAGTTTTAAAATGAAGATTAATAAGAAGTTAAAGATTATTAAAAGTATTTTAACACAAGTAGAAAAAAACTTCAAGAAAGCTAAGCTTAAATCCAATAAAAATAGAACTGCTGTTTATATCAACGAGAACAAGGTACAGAAACGCAAGAGAGATAAGTTCAATTATAATCTTTGCTTAGTTGCTCTTGAATATATTAAAAAGATACTTGATAATGAAAAGATTGGTAGAGAAGAAAAGAAAATCTATGAAGATATAATGAAAAAACAATAGGAAATATTCAAATGAAATTTGACTGTATTAAATGTGGCAAGTTTATTTGTAAGCTAGATCTGAGGAGATTTGAAAATAAGGATGAGCATCCACTGTATTGCGGTGCTTGCTTAAAGGAGAATATAGCTACTACAAGGGTTTTGTTTAAAGAATGAAAAATCCATTCAAAGACAAGAAATCAAGATTGTTGATTAAGAAGGCAGTTAATCTAATAGTGTTTATGCTGGTGGCTATGTTCCTGTGGGCAAACCTACATGAGATTGTACACATGCTGGCACTTAAATCATTAGACCGCCATTTCATATATAATTGGGATATGTTCAGGCCGTTTGTTCACTGCACTGACTGTGAGATTGTACCTAAACTGCATGTCTTTTATTATAGCATAGCCCCTTATATAGTCGATTTGTTAGCAATGATTATTGGGGCTTTGTTCTACAAGAATAGGATTATGAGGTATATTCAGCACTTTGGTTATTTTGATATCTTTGCTAATTATATTGCCCTAACATTTTATCATATCAACAAGAAGATAATGCATGACTTCATAAATATAGCTAAGGCAGGTTTTTGGTATGTTCCTATTATCCTATTTTTTGGATCTGCCTTGATTTGGTTTTTAGTAAATTGGTGTTGGATGCAACAGCAGATTAAAGAACTTAAGTGGGTTTACAGTAAGAGGTCTAGTAAGTACAAAGTCCGCATTTGAATGTTATATCAGCACAACTTCTTCTGCTTCTCAACCTTTACCTTATCCACTGGCTTATCACCCTTATGCCAGCCAGAATAATAGCTTAATCTTTTTTCTTTTTTAATAATAAATATGGGTTCCTTCTTTTTCTTTTTAGCTTGTTCTTCTTTCTTTAATTCTTCCATAGCTTCTAATAAAGGGTTTGTCATTTTTCTTTCAGAATCTCATAGCCACATCTAACACAACTAAACTCCGTCTTACCTAATTCGACCTTATTTATCTCGTTGCACATTGGGCATAGCTTAGTGGCTGGTTCTTCTGG
>CAYWFN010000146.1:0-3166 GCA_964457715.1 uncultured Methanosarcinales archaeon
AACCCAAAACCTTTCTTAATTCCCTTGCATTTCTTTAAATCAATTGTAAATTCCTTTTTTTTATAAGTAAGTTTGGCCTTCATCTTTCTTTTTCTTGTAAGCTTCAAAATGTCTGTTCACGTTTTTCTCTGTAACAAAGTTATGATGTTTAAAACCACCACCAAAAGTTTTTGGAATGTGCATTAGTTCATGTAAAACTGTTTTAAGTTTTTCTTCTTCATCTAATTTATCAAAATGTTCTGATAAAAATTCTAAAACATAAAACGAAGTTGTTCTTCCAAGTGCCTTTTGCATTATTTTATCAAGAGCATGACATCTTGCAATTGTTGTTCTTGAAGAAGTTCCATAACTACGAAAACACATTATATTGTTGACTTGTATATATGGAAAAAGTATTTTGGCCATTTCAACAGCTATTGCTTGTATGTCTGGTGCATAATCATATTTCATTTTATATTAAATATTTTTTGAACTATCCATTTATTTTTAGGTTTTTTGATCAAATAAACTTTATCAAATTTAACTTTGAATTTTTTATCATATTTCTTTAAATAGTTTTTTATATTATCAAATTTATCTTCAATATCGTGGTGGGCAATTCCAACATGAAAATTCTTAGGGAGAGCCCCATCAAACTTACCCAAATCTCCCCTAAAAGATTTAAGTTTCCTTATAATTTTCTTTTCAAATTTAATCATCTCTCTAGAAGGTTTTACTTTTAATATTAATGCATCTTTTTTGAAGTTTCCTATTCCTCCTATTTCAAAATAAGTATTTTTTGTCTCCTTACAAATTTTATCTAAAATTTTTTCAATCTCTTTAACCTCGTTTGTTTCAAACCTATATTTTAAAGTTATGTGGGCTGGTTGCTTTCCAGAATAAACAAAATTCACATTAAATTTTTTTGCCACATTTTTAATTAACCTTTCAGCATATCTTTTAGATTCTCCTTTTAATAAATAAACAATTCTGTAATTCATTTAGTCACAATCTCCAAACCATCTCGATGTTTTAATTCATAATCTTTTCCAAGCGCTCTCTTTGTCCTGGCATCTATTGCTTTTATAAAATTCTCTCCAAAGTCGGTATGCAAGAAAAATGCAAAATCTAATGCAGTAGATCCTTTTGGAAGTAAAAAACAATCTGGTAAAATATTTCCTTTACTATCACTTAATTTATTTGCACTTGCAGGAAAAACTGCAACATATTCTAACAAATCAAATATAGCTGCATTTAAAATTGCTTGAACCCCGGTTCCTAATTCAAATTTATCTAAAACCTCTTTTTTTATCTTATCTAAAGCACCTTTTTGCTTTTCATTTAAATCTCCTTTTGCTTTAAAATTTTTATCTCCAGGAATATAATCAATAAGTTCATGCTTTGTGGCTTCACGAAGAGCAAGTTCTGAATCTGCTGAACAAGGAATAATCATTAAATCTGGAAAATCTTTCTTAAGTTTTTCATAGTTTTCTTTAGATTTTTCCATATCAATCTTATTTGCAGCAATAATCATTGGTTTGCTTTCTCGACGTAATTCTTTGGCAAACTGCATTAACTGCTCTTCTGACCATGTGCTTGGCTTTTCAGAAAAATTTAACCTAAGTAAAACAGTTTTAACATCATGTTCTTTAACTTTTAATCCTGAAAATTGTCTTTCAACAGCTTCTGAAAAATTATCTTTTTCAAGTTCTGCTTTTCTTGCAAATCCTTTCCAAGCTTTAATTAAAATATTATAATACCATTTGTTAAGTTCTTCTTCTAAAAATTCTATGTCTTTTGAAACATCATAATTTTCTATTGGTTTGCCTTCTGAATCTGTTGTGCCAGAGCAGTCTACAATATGAATAAAAACATCTGCTGTTCTTAAATCATCTAAAAACTGATTTCCTAAACCTTTTCCTTCACTAGCACCTGGAACTAATCCTGCAACATCCATTAATTCAACAGGAACAAATCTCTGAGAATCAATGCAAAACCCATGACTTGGATTACACTTTACATTAAATTCCTTATCAATACAATCTATTCTAACATACCCTACACCATGGTTAGCTTTTATTGTTGTAAAGGGATAAGAAGCTATTTCAACTTCTGCTAAAGTTGCTGCTTTGAAAAAAGTGCTTTTTCCACATGATGGTTTTCCTACTAATCCCACTAACATTTTATTTAAACTTCCTCTCCTTCCTTAGCTTCTTCTTGTTTTCTTCTAAGATATCTTATTATTAATACAACTAAGATTAATATTGCAATCAACAATATTAATATAATTAACCATAAAATTAATCTTCCTAAAATATCAATTGGTGGCCTTTCAACAACTTCAAAATGAGCACTAGAAGGTGCAACACCATTTGTATATATTAATTCTAATCCAATAACATATTTTCCTAAAGGAAGCATTCCAGTATCAAAGTCTCTATCAAACTCAACCCTATCTTCAACAAGAAGTGTTTCACTTTTTGTTAAATAAATATTATTTGTGTAATCTCTTATTTCATAATTTAAAGTAACATCTAATCTTGCTTTATCTCCAAGAGGAATTAAAGTTACTCTTGTCTTTAGTTCCCTTCCCTGTTCAACTATATAATCATCATTTAAAACAACAATGTTAGAGTCAAAAAGAAGTAAACTTGTTTTAACATTTAAAGCAACAGGAATTTCCTCTCCATTTACATGTAATTTACCAGTATAAATTCCTGGTTGACCTGGTGCTACAAATCTTGCATTAAAAGTATCTGAAGCATTTCCAATCAAAGTCATACTTATTTTATCTACTAAAACCATGTTGTCTAAATCTTCTTGTGTGATATTAAATGTAACAGTAGAACTTCCTAAGTTTGTAACAGTTACTGTCTGATCAACAGCAGTATCAACAACCATGTTTAAATTAATCTGTGCTGGCTCAACAAGAAGATTTGTCACAGGAACACTAGGCCCTCCACCACCACTAGGAGGTTCTTCAGGAGGAGCTGCTTCTGTTTGACATGTTGCAGAACAACCATCACCAGCAGCAACATTTCCATCATCACATGTTTCTCCTGTCTCAATAACACTATTTCCACAAATAGGGCCTACTCCAGGTCCGAAAAAAAAGCCTTCTATTTGCTGATTTGGATTTAATATAATATTCTCATTTCCACCTGAATTAAGTGAAATAACATCTGCA
>CAYWFN010000147.1:0-3156 GCA_964457715.1 uncultured Methanosarcinales archaeon
TCTTCATATCTTCAATATTAAAAAAATACCATTTATCATTATCAAACCTAACACCTATCCAAGCCTCTGCTCCGAATTTGTTTGAGAAGAGCTGAAGTTCATCAACTTCTTTTTTTGATAAATAAACTTTGTTATCTTTAGTTGCTTTGCATTCTATTGCTAGTTTTCTTAGATTGTTTCCTGCTATCACATCAGGCACTGCATAACCTATAGACCCTGATCCTGCACACCTAAAACTTGCCCAATCATGTTTCCAGAATAAGTGGACTAGTTCGCGCTCTGCATTAGAACCTTTTTGTTTTTTATTTTTCATTTTACAACGAAATTTTCATAAAATCTTCAGCACAAATAACATTATCAAAATAAGTCTGTGCATCTTCTTGCAATTCTAATGTGTTTTTGTATCTTTGAGAGAAGTGGGTTAATATTAATTTCTTTACATTAGCTTGATTAGCAATCATTGCAGCATCTTTGCTTGTCATGTGCTTTCTTTGTTCTGCTTTATTTCTTAACTTAGATGAATAAGTTGATTCACAAATCAAGATATCAGACCCTTCTGCAAGCTCAATAGCATTGTTAGTCATTTCTGTATCAACTATGTATGATATTTTTTTACCTTTGACTATATAAGTAGCATCCACTGCTTTATACTTTTTATCTTTATACACAATGTCCTTTCCAGCTGACAACTTCTTAAGATGTGGACCATCTTTTATTTTATTTTTTTCTAAAAATGATTTATCTATATTTATTTTATCTTTTTCTATGAAACTATATGCAACACAAGGTACATTATGCTTCATATTAGCTGCAATTATCTTGAATTCCTTACAATTAAAAACAGTTTCAGGCTTCTTAGCATCAATATCATGGATCTTTAAATTGATTTGTACATCAAAATGTATTGCATCCATCAAAAGCTTTAATCTTTTCTCAGTTCCTTTTGGTCCAAACACTTCAACTTTAGGATTAAACTCTCTATTACCCATTGTTTGCAATAAACCAATTATTCCAGCAACATGATCTCCATGCCAATGTGTTAAAAGGATCTTTGTAACCTTGTTTCTATTGATTCCAGTAATATTCATCTGTCTTTGTGTTCCTTCACCACAATCAAATAATATTCCTTCAGACTTATATTTAAGAAAAACTCCTGGCACATTTCTTTCTTTAGTTGGTACCATACACGATGTTCCTAAAAATGTTAGTTGCATGTTGTTTAATAGTATAGAAAGCTTTTTAAATTTAACTCTGTTTTTGTATATTAATATGAGTAAAAAGAAGAAACAGTCAGAATCAAAGGCAAATAAAGAAGAAACAAATAATCAAGAAAAAGGATCAACTAAAGATAAAACTAAGAAAAACATTGTAAATGCAATATTTGCAAAAGAAAGAGTTATTTGTGAAGATTCGGATGAAGCTAGAGAACTTTATAATAAAAGTTGTTATGGAAAGATACTTGATGATAGAAAAGTTCAATTATCTTTGTGTGAAGCTTTATATTTATTAGAAAAAGGAAAAATGATAGTTTTTGATGGTAGGAATAAACCAATATCATCTGATAAATTTATTAAAAAAGCACAAAAATCTGAACCTAATTTCTGGATAAGGTATTGTGTGTTTAGAGATTTTCGTAATAGAGGTTATATAATTAAGACTGCACTTAAGTTTGGTGCAGATTTTAGAGTTTATGATAGAGGAATTAAACCAGGTGAAGATCATGCTAAATGGATAGTTTTTCCAGTACATGAAGGTTCTGTTTTGACATGGCATGATTTCTCAGCAAAGAATAGAGTTGCTCATTCTACTAAGAAAAGACTTCTTATTGGTGTAGTTGATGAAGAAGGTGATGTGACTTATTGGGAAGTTGCATGGAAAAGACCTTGACATGTCAGAAATACAAAGTATTTCTGAGCATGATCAGAATTCTACATTAAAAAAAAGCTAATAGAATTCTGACATTCTAGTATAGAAATCTTTATATAACACTTTTTTTTCTAATTTTTTATGACTATTACAGCAGAGGATGTACTAGAATTTGTAAAGAAAGAAGGCCCTTTGTTATCTATTAGAGTAGCAAAACATTTCAAAATAAATACTACATATGCTGGTGCATATTTATCAGAATTAGTTTCTAAGAAAAAGATTAATTTTAGTAATATGAAGATTGGAAGTTCTCCACTTTATTTTATAGATTCACAAAAAGATAAATTAGAAGAATATTCAAATAAATTAAGTCCTAGTGAGAAAAAAGTTTTTGACATATTAAAAAACAGAAAAATATTAAGAGAAAATTCTTTAGATTCTATTACAAAAACAACATTAAGAAATTTAAAAGATTTTGCAGTTTCATTAGTTGTTAATTTTAAAGGAAGGAAAGAGATCTTTTGGAAATATTATTTGATTGATAATCTTGGCGCTCAAAAATTAATAAAAAGAATATTAGCTCCAAAGAAAGTTGAGAAAAAAGAAGAAATTAAAAAGGAAACAAAGCCAGAAATTGAAGAGGAAATGGAAAAAGAAGAAACGCCTGAAAAAATCATAAGAAAGAATATAGAAAAACAGAAAAAGGGATTTTTAGATAAACAAAAATTAATAAAGAAAAAAGAAGATGAGTTGCTAAAAGAGAAAAAGGAATTAGAAAAAGAACTTCATATTAAAATTGAGCAAGAACATAAAGAATTAGAAAAGCAAAGAAAAGAGTTCTTAGAACAACAAAAAGAAATGAAAAAGCAAAGACAAGAATTAATGAGTATGATGGAAGAGATTAGGAAGGAGAGAGTAGAATTAGAAAAAATAAAAACTGGTGAAATCTCTGAGAGATCTAGTGTTCAGAAAAAAATAGTTCCTGTATCTGAGAGAGTTGATAAAGAAAAAGATGAATTCTTTGTTCAAGTAAGAGAATATATGAGATCAAATCATATGGTGATTAATGATTATGAGATTATTAAAAAAGGTGAAATTGATTTGGTTGTTTCTGTTCCAGCTGCAATTGGATCTGTAGATTATTATTGTTGTGCTAAGAAAAAGAAAAGATCTAATGAAGGTGATCTTTCAACTGCTTATATCAAAGGCCAAAACAAAAAACTACCTGTGATTTATTTATCCCTTGGTAAAGTTACTAAAAAAGCGCAAGAAATGCTAAATAAAGAGTTT
>CAYWFN010000148.1:0-3145 GCA_964457715.1 uncultured Methanosarcinales archaeon
TAGTAATAGATGCACATATGTACTTATACCAATTCTTAACAACAATCAGACAAAGAGATGGCACATTATTAAAAGATTCTAAAGGACAAGTAACAAGTCATTTGGTTGGACTTTTTAGTAGAACAGCTAAGATGTTAGAATATGGAATTAAGCCTTGCTTTGTGTTTGATGGAAAAGCTCCTGATCTTAAGACAAAAGAAAGAGAAAGAAGAAAGTCAATTAAAATAAAGGCTGCAAAAGATTATGAAGTTGCTATGAAAAAAGAAGATATTGAATCAATGAAAAAATATGCATCAATGACAACTAGATTAACTGGTGAAATGATTTCTGAGGCAAAAGAACTTATTAGAGCATTTGGTTTACCAGTTGTACAAGCTCCATCTGAAGGAGAAGCACAAGCAGCTTATATGGTTAAAAAAGGAGATGTATATGCGTTGTCAACAAATGATGCAGATGCTTTATTATTTAGTGTTCCTAAGTTGATAAAAAATTTATCTGTGTCTGGAAAAAGGAAAAAACCAGGACAATTAGCATACAAAACAGTAAAACCAGAATTAATAGAAGTTTCTAAAGTTTTGAATTCATTAGGAATTGACTTAGATCAATTGATTGTGATTTCTATTTTAGTTGGTACAGATTATAATTATGGTGGAATAAGAGGTATTGGTCCAAAGAAAGCTTTGAAATTAGTTAAAGAACATGGTAAAGATTTTGATAAAGTGTTTGAACAAGCTAAATGGCCTGAATTTTTTGATATTGGTTGGAAAGAAATATTTAATTTGATTAAGAAAATGCCTGTTACTGATGATTATGAATTAGAATGGAAATCTATAGATATTGATAAATTAAAGCAAATATTATGTGAGGATCATGATTTTACTAATGAAAGAGTGGATTCTACTTTAAAGAAATTGAAAACTGAAGAAAAAAATAGTGATCAAACAGGTTTAGGCAAGTTTTTTTAGAACGCTGGTGCAACCCTCGTTCGTACTTTCTATGTGTTTCTAATGCTTTATAGAAAGCCAGGATAGTTTTACAATCTACTTTGTACTCACTGGCCAAACTGGCGGGTTGCACCAACGTATTTTTTAGAAATCTTTATATATATTAGATTAATATAATTAAATATTAATAAAAAATAGGTGATATGATGAAAAATAAGTTCAATATTATTATTCTTTGTTTGATTTTGTTAGTTTTAATTCAGTTTGGAAGCTCTTCTGAAGGCCATATAGAAGCGCTTGGAGATGTAGAACTAGGAGTCTATGATACTAGTATTTCTGGTGAAGAAATTGATTATGGTTATTCTGGAATGGGTACAAAATTAGGTACAAAAGAGGAAACAACAGGAAAAGGTAAACTTTTAATTAATTTATTACCTGAAGAAAATGGATTAAGAATATTTTCAGCAAGCTATGAAATGAAAACTGATGTACCAGCTAATTATGAAGGAGATCCTGAACTTTCAATACAAAATTGGAGATGTTCTTTTAGTACTGATTTTGATGTTAATAAAAATTCTATAGATGTTGGAGGAAGTTGTAGAGTTTGTACAAAAGATATTTGGTATCCAGCACCTGAATATAAACCTGTTAAAAGAGATTATTGTTTTACACCTTATACAGCATATATAATATCTGATAATCTAATCAAGGGTGATGAATTAACAGGTTCAATGAGAACTGTAAGTCCTTATGGAAGTAGAGGTCCAAAGCCTTACCATAAATTTGATTTTAGGATTCCTTTAGAAGTTGAAGAAGAAGAAATTCTTAAATGTAATCCAGAATGTTGGGAAGATCAAGTATGTATTAATGGAAATTGTGAAGTAAATTTTGAAGAGATTGATTGTGGAGAAAGTAATAATGAAATAACTGGTGGCGCTGTATGGAGTATAACTGGCAAGTTTATTCAAATAGACGAAAATAAAGATATTGAAGAAGATGTAATGAGTTTTGGTAAAAGTCTTGAGAGTATCACTGGAAAAAATGTATTTGAAACACCTAGTGGTTTAGCTAGACAAAATGAATATACTGGAGCAAGAAATCATTTTGAAGATCAAAAAAGAAAATCAGATGAAATAGTGAATAAAATAAAAACTACTGGTAGAACAGTAGGCCATTTTTTATCTGATATTTATTGTTATATAACCTCTAGTGAAGATGAATACAAAAATATGAAATTTTCTCTTGAAAAGTGGGATTATAATTTATTTGAAGAATTATTTGGATATAGTATGTATGGAGAAAAGAGTGAAAGATTAGAAGAAATGTTATATCATGATCAATTTACTGCATTGCATTATTTGTTAAAAGAAGCAAAATCTAATCCTGAAGTACATAATGAACTTAAAGAATTATTTGGATCAACAAGTGCAGAGTTTCCAGATCATGTTAGTGAATTACCTGAGCTAATTAATTATCTTAATTTTAAGATTGATAGACCTGGGTTTATAGAAGAAGAATTTCCACCAGTTTTAAACCCTAGAGAAGCAAAAGAAGTATTATATTCATTAGAATATGAAGAATTCAAAGAATATCAAAATTATAATAATGGTGAAAAACAATTCTTTATTGAAGGTTATAGTGAAAGCAAAAATAAAGATGCTATAAAAAGAATTATTAATGAAGTAAATGATATTACTAATATAAATCCTAAATTAAAAAATAATTTCTTTACAACAAAATCTAAGACACCTATTATAAGTTTAGTCAAAGGTGATAAAATTCAGGTAGTAAATGATTTTAGTAATTCTCGTGGAAATTTTGCAGAAACTGCCATACGTAAAGGAGATGAATTCATTTTTGCTTCAGGACCTAGAAAAGGTGAAAAAGTAGGTATAATAAGACCAGGAGTAGATTTTGTTAAAATTGATTAGTATAACCAAAAGATTTATAAACTAATTTTACTACCATTTAGTAATGATGGTTAGAGAAGATATAGCTAAAAATTTAGATAATTTAGTAGAAAAAGGAATCTCAAAATTAGAAAATAATCCTAAAAAAAGTAAACCAATACTCATAATGATTTTATTAGCTTTATTAGGAGGAATTGGTTGGCAATTAAATGAAACAACTTTAAATTCTAAAAAAAACTCAGCAATATATAGAATTTATAATATTGCTGAAAAAGTTATTAATGATTATTT
>CAYWFN010000149.1:0-3135 GCA_964457715.1 uncultured Methanosarcinales archaeon
TTATTGGTAACATTAAGGTAATTGAAATTGAAGTTCATCGTTTTACAGAAACTATGGAAAATGGCATCTGGTATGACGGCTCTTCCGTTGAAGGGCATGCGAGAATTTACGAAAGCGACATGCTGCTCAAGCCAGATCTTTCAACTTTTGCAATTTTACCTTGGACCAATACAGAATTTAAAACAGCTCGTTTAATTTGTGATATTTTTACACCAGACGGAGAACCATTTGAAGGTGACCCTAGATATATTTTAAAAAAGATTGTTAATGAAGCTAAAGAGCTAGGCTTTAATTATTATACTGCAGCTGAACTGGAGTTCTTTTTATTTGAAAGAAGCGAACTGCCACATAGACTGGCCCCACATGACCGCAGAGGATATTTTGATTATACTCCTGTAAGCCGAGCTTCTAGAATTTGCAGGAGAGTAATGGATTCATTGGAAGCTTTCAACATTAAAGGTGAAGCTTATCATCATGAAGTTGCTGAAGGCCAACACGAAATTGATACTAAGTATGATTTAGCTTTAAAAACAGCAGACAATATTTTAACCATTAAATCTGCTATTAAAGCCTACGCTAATGACGAATCGTTAAAAGCGACTTTTATGCCTAAGCCGTTACAAGGTGTTAATGGTTCTGGTATGCACATTCACCAAAGCTTGTTCAAGGGCGACAAAAATTATTTTTACAATAAAGAAGATAAATACCAACTTTCGGAAATGGCTTACCAATTTATTGCAGGCCAACTACATCACGCCAGGGCTTTAACTGCCTTAACCAACCCATCTATTAATTCTTATAAACGTTTAGTTCTGGGCTTTGAAGCACCAGTAAATATTTGTTGGGGTAGAGTAAACAGGTCAGCCTTAATTAGAGTACCTAAGATTACCAAGGGCAACCCTTCATCTACTCGAGCTGAACTTAGAAATCCTGATCCAACAGCTAATCCCTATTTGGCTTTTGCTGGCATGTTAGCTTGTGGGCTTGATGGCATAAAAAATAACTTTACCCATCCAGAGCCAGTTGAAGAAAATTTATACCAAATGACAGATCAAGAAAAATTTTCAAAAAATATTGAAACATTACCTTGTAATCTAAAAGTAGCTATGGCTGAATTAAAAAATGATTCAACCTTGAAAAATCTCTTAGGCCAACATGTTTTAGATTCATTAACTAACGCGGCTAAAAAAGACATAGATAGCGCAAGGCAAGAAGTAACACCTTGGGAAATTAGTAGATACCTGTAAAAATTATCAAATCTAAAAAAACAAAAAGTAGGTGCAATTCATGAATTGCACCTACTTTATAATAAAAAATTATTGGTAATTTTGATCTAAAATATTTTTGTAAGCATCCAGTGGTCCGCCTTGATCATTTATTAAATCCATCAATTCAGCATTATCTAAGCCGTAGCCACCTAAAATTGCTTCTAACCCTCCAGCCTGACCAGCACCTCCTGGAATAAAACTGCCCATAAAATCATTAAGAAGAGTTGGTAAATACATGGCGCCTAAAATAATTGGCAAAATCACAAAAAGTACTAAGCTTATAACGCTCATCACTCTTCCCCAAAAAATGTAACGCTTTGTTTGTTTGGCTAAATTATAAATTTCTTTACTGTAAGCCAGGTTCTGTTCTAATAATACTTTAACCTGCTCTTCGAGTGGTGCGCCTTGCATGTTAGGCATATTTTTATTCAATTAATTTAACGTATTTAAACTCTACAATGTCCCCAGACTTAAGACGTATTTCGTTAACTCCTTCGGTTTGCCATTGGTTATTAAGCCAAATCTGCCATTTTTTACTATACTCCGTACTTTGGTAGCCATTGAGTGAAAGATTTGAAACTTCCTGAGTCTCTTGATTATCGGTATAGTTTAGCTCAAATTTTTTATCAATTGATTCTATCTGTTTAAGTAAGCTCAAGGCAGATGCGCCATAAGTTAACTTAATCTCAGGGTAGACCTTTACTCTGCCATCACCATAATCAATCATTAAATTTACTTGAATACTCCTAGTTCTGCTAATTATTCCACTTAAGCCACCTTCTGGATTTAAAATAGTAACTGTTTGTTCTTGGCCAATTAAAATACCAGCAATCCAAATGACAACTGCTAATGTACCACCGATTATAATTCTTGTTGCTCGATTTAAATGGTTATGCATACTATTTTTTCTTTTTAATTTTTTTAGAAATAGACTTTTTCTTTTGCTTGCCTTTTCCAGGTGAACTTTTTTTATTTAAAAGTTGTTCTAATTCTTTTTGAAAAGTTTTAACATCTTCAAAGGCCCTGTAGACAGAAGCAAAACGAATATAAGAAACTTTATCAAAACTTTTTAACCTTTTCATTATTTGCTCACCAACAAATTGGCTAGTGACTTCATCCTTTTTCTTTTTCTGAATATCACGCTCAATAGTATTAAGCAATTTTTTAAACTGATCTTGGCTATATGGCCTTTTTTCTAAGGCCCTCTTTAAGCCCCGTTCAATTTTGTCTCTTTGATAAGGTTCTTTAGCACCAGTTCTTTTTATGACCGTAAGATTTAAAATTTCAATTTGCTCATAAGTAGAAAATCTAAAACCACATTTCTGACATTCTCGCCTTCGCCTTATAGAAAAACCTTGTTCTGTTAAACGAGAATCATTAACCTTTGAATCTTGAGCTAAACAAACAGGACATTTCATATTTGAGTTATATGTTACTTGTTATGTGTTACGAGTTAGTCTTTATGGGAATTAATCAAATCACTCGTAACTCGTCCCTCATAACTCTTAACTCCTCCTACTTTCCCATCTTCTTTCTAATAAAAGCTGGGATGTCTAGTTCTTCTTCTTGTTTGGTTGCAGGAGGAAGATCAACTTTTTCGGCCTCTTGTTTTTTTGCAGGCTTTTTTGAAAATAAACTTTTAGCTACTACAGTGGCTTTATCTTCTACCGGTGGCTGATATTGTTTAGCAGAGTATGCTTCTTCCTTTTTAATTGGTTCTGGTTCTGATTCACTTCTGGCTGTATTAAAGCCCGTTGCAATTACTGTGATTTTTACTTCATCATTTAAGCTTTCGTCAATAACCGCGCCAAAAATTACTTTAGCATTAGGGTCTACTGATGAGGTAATAACTTCAGCTGCTTCGTTA
>CAYWFN010000150.1:0-3095 GCA_964457715.1 uncultured Methanosarcinales archaeon
ATGATTAGAAATCTCAAGAGCGCTATGAACTTCCATTTTAAGTTCCAATACTTCTGTTTTATGACCTTCTTTAAATATAATCTCTCTAACACCTCTTTGTATACGACGACCAAGGGAACCTTCACCTTGATAACATGAAAATATCAAAGAATGTTTTTTATCACTACCTAACTCTCTCAAATACTGAACTGATGGCCCACCAACTAACATACCAGATGTAGCTAAGATCACACAAGAACCTTTTTCTAAAATCAATTCTTTTCTTTCTTTTTGAGAACCAACTCTTCTAAATATTGGTGATAAAAAAGGATTATTATCTTTATGAAATATTTGTTTAGTAATTTGGCGGTTCAAGAATTCAGGATATGCTGTATGTATTGCAGTTATATCCCAAACCATCCCATCAATATACACAGGCACAGATTTTATTTCTTTATTTCTTATCATAGACTCAATCATCATCATTATTTCCTGAGCTCTTCCAGATCCTAATACAGGCATCAGAACTTTTCCTTTTCTTGCTATAGTATCAATTATTATTTTTTTAAGTTGTTTTTCTGAATCAAGTCTTGGAATAAGAATATTTTCTTTACCACCATAAGTAGATTCCATCATCAATGTTTCAAGTCTTGGAAACTTTACTGCACATCCTTCTAATAATTGTGTTCTATTTAATTTTAAATCACCAGTATACAAAATATTATGTAAACCATTTCCAACATGAAGATGTGCCATTGAAGCACCTAAAATATGTCCAGAATTATACAAAGTTAATCTAACATCAGGTGTAATATCAGAAACTTCTTCAAAATCTAAACAAATAGTGTGCTTAACCATTTCTTTAATATCATCAGTATCATAAATAGGGTTTTTTCCTTCATTTTTCATGATCTTAACAAAATCAAGTTGTAAAAGTGACATAACATCACGAGTTGGTAATGTACAATAAACTGGTCCTTTATATCCAAATTTAAAAAGATAAGGCACCATACCACTATGATCAACATGAGAATGTGTAACAATAACTGCATCAAGTTCATTAATATTAAATTCTGGTGATTCTAAAAAAGGATATGCATGTTGATCAGATGCAACATTTATACCACAATCTAAAAGTACTCTTGATTCTGGTGTTTGTAAAAATAAACAAGATCTTCCAACTTCACGGCCACCACCTAAATAACTTATCCTAATCCATTCTTGTTTTTTTCCACGAATCCAACCATCATAAATTCTATGACCAACTTTATTAAGAAATTTTCTTCTTTCATCAGAATTTTGATAAAGAACTGCTCTAATATTTTCAATTAATTTTGATCTAATTGTAGGAGTTCTTTTTATTAAAGGCACCCATAAAGTTTTTTCTCTAACTTCACGCAATAATGAACCTTGCTTACCAATTGCTAAACCTGGTTTTTCTGAATGAATTATTACTTCTGACCTTTGTGAATCAAAAATAATATCTGAAACCTTTGCTTCTTTTGGAATTATTGCTTTTATTTTCTTTTCTGCTTTTTCAATTTCCAAAGAAACACTTGGATCTGGTCGTAATTCAATTCTTTTCTTAAATTCATCAACAACTGCTTTAATAGTTCCTTTATTGTTCAAGAAATAATCTTTATCCTTAGTATAAACTACTATATTTGCTCCTTCAAAACTAATATCACTTACCATAGTAGCAGGTAATCTTTTCTTAATTTCCTTAAGTATATCTGGCATATTTCTTATTCCCCTATTTAGGTAGAGAAAGATTTATTCTTTTAATCTTGTGTCAAGTTCTTTTTCAAGAACTCTTTTTACACCGCTTGCAGTAATAGTAAGAATATCCACTCCATTTCCTGAAGCAATATCTCTTTGCAATGCAGCATTTATTGATTTTAATGCAAGTTTAATACCTTCTTCAATAGTCATTCCCTCTTTATGTAAAGTTTCTAATACTCCAAAAGCATAATAAGAACCTGACCCTGAACAAGTATAATCTTTATGTTCAGATAATGATCCGTCAGGAAAAATATCATAAAGTGTAAAACCAGAATTATCAATACCAGCAAATAAGAAATGTGATACTCCTGGTATTGTTGAAAATTTTCTTATATTTTGATAAACTAATCCTGCTAATAAATTAGCTGTTTCTTTTACATTCGGCTCCCTATCAACTCTAATTGATTTTAATTTGATTTCTGCTTTAACTAATTTAACCATTAACTGTATATCAGAAACAGTACCAGCAGTTGTTAAAGCCATTTTATCAGTGATCTCATGTATCTTTTGTTCTCTTTTATGCATAACAAGATAACCAGCTGTAGCTCTTTTATCTGCAGCTAAAATTATTCCATCTTTGCATACTATTCCTATAGTTGTTGTACCAGTCTTTAGAGTTTTTTCCATTTTCTAGCCTCTTACGAGAATTCCATATCCTATTAATTATAGGTTATTTATAAAGTTTACGTAAATTTATCTCAATAACTCTTACCAAAATACATCCAGACCTTTGCCTTTTTACCACAATGCACGCATTTACCTTTTTCTTTTGGTTGTTTAAATGGAATATTAAGAGTCTTTGCACCACCAGCCTTATCCTTTATCCATTCTTCACATTCTGTTTCAGCACACCATAGTGCAAAAGCGAGTTTTCCATCTGTAACAGCTTGTTTTAATTCATCAAAATCTTTTGGTTTTACAATGTGTGATTCAAGATAATGTTTTGCTTTGACAAACATGTCATGCTGCATCTGGTTTAACATATCTTTAACTTTAATAACAACATCATTCGATGGAACAAATTCTTTTTTACCAGTATCTCTTCTTACTAACACAACTTGGTCTTTTTCAACATCTTTTGGTCCTATCTCCAATCTAATAGGAATTCCTTTTAATTCCCAATCATTGAACTTAAAACCAGGTGTTACATCAGAACGATCATCAATAATAGGTTTATATTTCTTTAATGATTTAAATATATCATCAACCTTTGACATAACCTTTGTCTTACTATCTTCTCTACATATTGGAATGATTACTATTTTTTCTTCAGCCAGTTTTGGTGGAACAACAAACCCTTTATCATCAGAATGCACCATTATCAGCATCCCCAG
>CAYWFN010000151.1:0-3085 GCA_964457715.1 uncultured Methanosarcinales archaeon
CCTTCTTATTTTAGTTATTTCTATATTATTTGCTTTAGTTTTACCTTTTGCTTCTCGAATGGGTGTATTTATTAAGTGTGCCCATTCTCTTAAACATGAACTTTTTATAATCTTTTTTACCTTTATTTCTTTTGTATACTGTTTCAACAATAAAATTAATTTTATTCTTTGGCCATTTATCTAAAAATTTACATGGATGTAAATAGATCATGTAAGGCATTTCGAATATTGATAATCTTGAGATTGGGTAAAAAAAAGTGTAGTATGAAAATCCTGCAGGAGGAAATCTAAAACGTGTCCAACTAGGAACAGGATATTCCATTAGTTTGGTGTTATTTATTTTGAATTTATTTTCTTTTGTTGATAAGTGTGAGTATCTTCCTGGAAAAAATGAGTTAGTTAGAGATGAATCATATTCATACCCTGCTTTTTCTAACATTTTGAATAATTTTGGGTGGATTAAAAAATATGGAGCTCTAAAGCCTTTACATGTTATTCCTAATTTTTCAATGACTTTTTTTGATTGATTAACTTGGAACCAAAGTTCTTTATCAGTTAACTTGTTAAATTTGATATGAGTATACCCATGACTTCCAATTTCATGGTTTTTTGCAATTTGTTTAATTAATTTAGGAAATTTTTCAACAATTTCACCAAGAACAAAGAATGTAGCTCTTATTTTATTTTCATCTAATAATTTGAGAAGTTTTGGTATAACTTTAGTTAATGATCTAGTTTGATCTGTTTCAAAATCATATTCTAGATCTATTGTTATCCAAGTTTTCATTTCTTCTTTTTTTCATTTATTTCTTTTAAAGCAATTATTTTAACTAATCTTTCAACCTTTTTTTTATTTATTTTAGTTGATCTATATAAATAAAATATTATTATTGAAAAAAACATTAATCCTGAGATTGTGAATACTTGCACAACACTTATAACATTAAATGTTTGCATGAATAATTTAAGTGTTTCTGGAAAAATAACTCCAATTAAAAATACTATCCATACTGGTACCCAGATGAGTATGTCAGCTATATTTAGATCTTTTCTTCTAAAGTAAAGTATAGTTAAGTATAACATAAACAATCCAAAAAATGCACCAAATACTTGTATTTCTAAAAACATTTTATCCTCTTAATTTCCACATTAACATTCTTGAAAATATCTTTATTCCGTCAGGTACAGTGGTTCCTTTAACTGTATTTAAATATATTGTTTTTATAGGAATTTCTCCTATGTTTAAATTATGTTTTTTTGCATTTGCTAGCATCTCTGTTTCAACATCATATCCAGAACATGTCCATTTTATTTTTTTATATACTTTTGTTTTTATTGCTCTGAGTCCATTTGAAAAATCATGAATGTTTGAATTATAAAGTAAATTAAATGTGTTTAGTAAAAACCAATTTCCAAATCTTAATACAGGCGGCATTTTTGTATCAAATTCTCTCACACCTATGACAATATCTAATTCTTCTTTTTTCATTTTTTCTAATAATCTTGGAATATCCTGTGGTTTGTGCTGACCATCTGCATCAATAAATATTATTATTTTGGCACCTATTTTAATCCCAGCTTCAAATCCAGTTTTCATTGCTAATCCTTTTCCCATATTAATTACATGTTTTAATGTTAATGTTGGCTTTGCTTTTTTTGCATTTTCATATGTTTGATCTTTACTTCCATCATCAACTACAACAACAGAATCAACATATTTTTTTGTTTTTTTAATAACATGATAAATATGTTCTTGTTCATTATATGCAGGAATAACTGCAACAGTTTTTATTTTTTTCATTTTGCATCCCATCTATACCAATCAGGCATTGCTTGATAAACATCAATCTGTTTTCTAACCCCTTTCATAAAATCTAGTTCATCTATGTAACTTGGTTCATATCTTAATAATATCTTTGCTTTTGTTATATCTGCAAATGTAATTGGTACTTCTGTTGAAGGCTTTGGAACTTTTTTAAATTTACCTTTACCCATAAGTCTTTTAACTGTAGCTACCATATGCACTACACTAATAGGTTTACCATTTCCAATATTAATAATTTCATAATTAAATTCGTTATCTAAAGCAAGAACAAGACCATCTACCATATCATCAATATAAGTACAATCTCTGGACATAGAACCATCTCCAAAAATTATCATTGGTTTATTATGGTCAGTTTGTCTAATAAATCTTTGCAATGCCATTCCATAAGGCCTTTGTAATGGTCCATATACTGGCCCAAATATTCTTATTACAGTTGTAAGCAAAGGATGATCATCTTTCATACCTGCAGCACTATATTTATAGCAAGCTGTTTCACCAAATACTTTAGTTGCAGCATATATTGAAATTGTAGAATTTACATTATCTCCTTCTTTAAATGGTACATTAGTTCTTCCGCCATATACAGATGAAGATGAACCAAATACAAATTGTTGCACATGAAACTGTTTACAAAGTTCTAGTAAATTAACTGTGCCTATACAATTAACATCAACATAGTGCCTAGGTATTTTCTCAGAAGTACGAACACCAGCCATTGCTGCTAAGTGAACAACTTTGTCAATATTATGATTTTTGAATATATGAATCCCTAGCTTCTGAGCATCTCTAATATCTCCTTCTATAAATTCAAATGTACCTTTTTCAAATATTGATAAATTATTTTTTGATACAGAATTTTTTTCTATTTTATTTAATATATTTTCTAAGAGTTTTTCATCAAAATTCTCTGCTGGATAACCTGCACAAGTTCTAATTAAATCAAGATTAAATTCTTTTGCTTTTCTTGGATAATATTCCTCAAAATTATCAATACCAACAACATGATTCCCTCTTTTAATCAGAGCTCTTGCTAAGTATGACCCAATAAAACCAGCACATCCTGTGATTAATACTTGTGTTTGTTGTTCTTGTTTCATTTTCTATATATAAAGAACTAATAAACCTATTAAAAGTATTGTTATAATTAAACATATATATCTAAAGAATATTTGTTTTTAATTAAACAAACCAAATTAATAAAGCAAATGGTAAGTATAAAAGTAATGTAAATATCACAACTTCTGTTTCTGTGTATTT
>CAYWFN010000152.1:0-2632 GCA_964457715.1 uncultured Methanosarcinales archaeon
AAGAATACTTATTGAAAGAGCACAATTAAAAGCACAACAAAACAGAGTAACATATGATTCCCCAATAGATGTGTTAAGTGTAGTTAAAGATATTTGTAATATAAAACAATTCTTTACACAATCAGGGGGTCTAAGACCATTCGGTGTATCAATATTAATAGCAGGAATTGATGAAGATGGACCTAAATTATATGAAACAGATCCAACAGGGATATATTTTAGATATAAAGCAAGTGCAATAGGGGAATCAGAATTAGAAGTTGAAGAAATACTTCAAAAAGAATATAATGAGAACATTACTATTGAACAAGGAATATCTCTTGCAATAAGAGCATTAATAAAAGCTTTAGGTAAGAACTTTCATGTAGATAGATTAGACTGTGCATTTATTGCAACACAAAACAAAACATACAAAAGAATTCAAAATCATGAATTAGAAAAATATGTAAAATCTGCTAAAAAAAAGAAATAATTTAGGGGGATGATATAATATGGGACAAGCAGGAGGATCATTAGATCTTACAAAAAAAATACACATAAACTTAGCAAGAATAAAAAAAGAAGGAGAAAACTTTGAAGTAGATATTGATCCAGATTTAGCAATCAAGTTTAAGCAAGGTAATGAAGAAATCAAAATAAGAGAAATATTAAAAGCTCCGCAAGTATTTAATGATGCAAAAAAGGGATTAGTTGCTTCTGAAAACAGAATGAAAACTATATTTGGAACTTCAGATCCATATGAAGTTGCAAAAATAATTATAAAAGAAGGAGAAATCCAATTAACAGCAGAATATAGAGCAAGCTTAGTTGAAGAAAAGAAAAACAAAATAATTAATATAATACACAGAAATGGAATTGATCCAAGAACAAAATTACCACATCCAATAAACAGAATTGAGAATGCATTTAAAGAAGCAAAAGTGCACATCAATGAATATAAAAAAGCAGAAGATCAAGTAAAAGATATCTTAGATAAACTAAGACCTATCTTAGCAATAAAATTTGAAATAAGACAAATAGAAGTACATATACCAGCAGAATTCGCAGGAAAGTCATACTCAATTGTTAAAAACTATGGAAAAATATTAAAAGATAATTGGAACAATGATGGTTCTTTAACATCAACTATAGAAATTCCAGCAGGATTAACTGAAGAGTTTTTTGACAAATTAAATAATCTAACACATGGAAAAGTGGAGAGCAAAGTGATATCAACAAGGTGAAACAAAGATGACAGACATATTCAAACAAAATACAATAATAATCAAAGAAAAGCAATTTAAAATTTCCAATTGTTATGATATTTTTACAAGCAAAAATATAAAGATTGGAGAAATAAAAGAAACTTTTAATAACTTTTTTGAAAAATTAATAAAAATAATAGAATTTATAAAAATTGCACCATCAAATATAACATTCTATGATCTTCATAAAAAGAGGTTATTAAGTATAAGAAAACCATTTTCATTATTAATTTCTAAAATAACAATTAATGATCAACATAATAAACCAATAGGATTAATTAAATATATTTCAGCACCAATACCTAAATTAAAGATTTATGATAAACATAATAACCTTTTTGCAATAGCAAAAGGAAATTTTCTTAGATGGAACTTTGAAATAATGAACAAGCATAATAAAAAGATCTCAGTAATAGATAAAAAGTTCAAAGGAGTTACAGATGAACTAGTTTCTGGTGCAGATGATTATGCAATTCATTTCATACACAGAGGTTTAGATCATAATAAGAAAAAATTGATTTTAGCAACTGCTGCTTCAATTGATTTAATGTTTAAAGATGTATAAAAAGAGTATGTACATGGAAAGTGCGAACGAACCATGTACATAATGATAAGGAGGAAAACACAAAATGACAAGCAAATTATTAGTCAAAGAAAAAGAAATTGTTGTACCTGGAGAAAAACTAGCACAAGGCTTAGACTTTTTACCAGGACAAAGAACATATAGAGATGGTGATTTTATTGTTTCATCTAGATTAGGACTTGTGTCTGTTGAAGGAAGAGCAATAAAGATCATAAAATTAGGAGGAAAATATATCCCAAAAGTAAATGATAGAATCATTGTAAAAGTATTTGATATTACTTTCAGTGGATGGAGAGTTGAAACAAACTCTGCTTATTCTGCAATGCTTTCAATTGCAGAAGCAGGTAACCAGTTCATTCCAAGAAATGCTGACTTAACAAGATTCTTTAATATTGGTGATTATATATTAACAAAAATCAAGAATATAACATCACAAAACCTAATTGATATATCAATGAAAGATAGAGGACTTCACAAATTAGGTGATGGAAGGATCTTAGAAATAACACCATGCAAAGTTCCAAGAATAATTGGAAAAAATGCTTCAATGATATCAATGATAAAACATGCAACAAATTGTAAAATTATTGTTGGACAAAATGGACTTGTATGGCTAAATGCTGAAGATCCAAAAATGGAACTATTAGCAAGCCAAACAATAAAAAAGATTGAAGTAGAGTCACACTTTTCTGGTTTAACTGATAGAATCAAAGAATTTTTAGAAAAAGAAACTGGGAAAAAAGTTGAGATACCTGTTAACCCACCACAAAGTGAAAGACCAAGACCAAATACAAGACAAGATTAT
>CAYWFN010000152.1:2642-3075 GCA_964457715.1 uncultured Methanosarcinales archaeon
ACAACAGGAGGTATAGAAAATGAAAAACAGATTAGACGGAAGAAAATTTGATGAACTAAGACCAATCAAAGCAAAAGTAGGAATAGTAAAAAATGCAATTGGTTCAGCAATGTTTCAAATGGGTAAAACAAGAGCAATTGCTGCAGTTTATGGACCAAGAGAATTATATCCTAGATTTTTACAAGATCCTGAAAAAGGATTATTAAGATGTAATTATAACATGCTCCCATTTTCTGGTACAAATGGTGGAAGAATTAGACCAGGTGGAAACAGAAGAGCTAAAGAAATAGGATTAGTAACACAAAAAGCACTATTACCTGCTTTAGATTTAAGTGAGTTTCCAAATGCAGTTGTTGATGTATTCATTGAGATAGAACAATCAGACGCTGGTACAAGATGTGCTGGTATATGTGCAGCATCAATGGCTTTAGCA
>CAYWFN010000153.1:0-3015 GCA_964457715.1 uncultured Methanosarcinales archaeon
TACCAAGATACTCAAACCAAGATTTAAAACAAAATCTCTATCATATTTACTTAAAATATTCTTAATCTTGTCTTGATTTGTTAATTTAAATAAATAATCATAATCTTTATTATTGAATTTATCAAGAATCCTTCTTATCAATAGATGTGTCATGAGGTCTTTTCCAATAGACTTCTTCCAAAGCATGGGGTAAGATTTGTACTTTCCACCACATCCAACAATAGATCCAACTAAAGCCTCTGCAGATAACAAACTTTGCACAATACCTCCAGCAGTAGTTGCTTTAACTTGTGTTGCAGAATCACCTACCAAATACAAATTAATTGAATCAATTTTATTTTTATTATAAATCCTATTAAAAGTCTTAATCTTAGGATTATAAATAGGGATAAGTCCTGCTTGATAATCTATTATCTGAGTTATTGTTTGATTTTTATTTTTGAACTTTGTTTTGTTTTTTGTTTTGTTTTGTATTGCGTTATTATCATTATGTTTACTAATCTTTAGATTATGTCTTTTTTCAATTCTTTTTAAAAAACCATTAAACACTTTTTTTTGATTATTATAACAAGCAATGCCAACTCTCACAACCTTATCAGACTCAGGAACAAACCAACAAAATCCCTTTTTTATTGGATAAAATTCAAGAGTGTTTTTATTTTTCACATCAATCCTTATTCTTGCTTGTATACCTACAAAAGATTGCTTACTAATGCCTTTATTATTAATTAATCTTGAGATCTTACTTTGTGGTCCATCTGCACCAATTAAATAATCTACTTTATATTCTATATTTTTGTTCTTATCTTTTACAATAATTATTTTGTGATCTCCATTTGTCAGACGACAAAACTTATGCTTAAGATGAATTTTTGCACCAAAACCTAGTGCTTTCTTACTTAAGAATTGATCAAATTTAGCTCTATCCAGCACTAAATTTTGATCCTTTAACTTAATTATAATAGAATGATCATTTGGTGAAATAATGTTTGCAAATTCAATCTGATTTTTGATTACATTTTCTGGAATATTAATTATCTTTTTAATTGAATTTGTCACCAGGCCAGTACATTTTACTGGCAAACCTATTTTATTATGCTCTTCAAATACACTTACACTAAAACCTTTTTTTGCTAATAAATAAGCACAATACAGACCAGCAGGCCCAGCACCAATTATTGCTACATACTTTTTTAATGATTTATTTAACATATAAGTAATGGGTAGAACTAAAAGGTATTTATTTGTTTTTATTTCTCCTTTTATCAATAATTATTAATATAATTAGAATCAACACACCAACACCAATATAATAGATATACCCTATGATATAGTCTATAAAATATATAATTAGTCCCAATAAAACAATAAGTAATAATATCCACACAATAGTTTTCCAATAATTTGTCTTACTATTTACTTTCTTAATTTTGAATTGTGGTTTTTTTACTTTTACCACAGCTTTTTTTTTAGTTGTTTTTTTATTCTTACTTTTCTTTTCTTTTTCCTTTTTTTTTTTCTCTTTTTCTTTCTTCTTTTTTTCTTTTTTTAACTTTCTCTTAATCTCTTTCTCTTTCTTTTTTTGTTCTTTAGTTTTCTTTTTTCCACTTTTTACATCTTCATCATCACATACAGCCCACCTAATTACAAAAAGTGTAATTACAATAACAACAATCACCAAAATTCCTAAATAAATATAATTTAAATATTTAGAACCAAAATCTAGGATCTTTTTTTGGATTTCATCAAACTTAGTCATATTCTGGAGTACTTTATCTTCATCTTTTAAATCTGTTTTATCTGATAGATCACCAGTATCATCAAGATTTGCAAGAGTTTTATCCACCTCAACAAGAGATTTATTAACATCTTTGCTTGAAAAAACACTAAAATTACCAAAATAATCAATAACATCCCCAACATATGGTTTTCCAAAATAAGTTCCAAAACCTAATAATAATATTAAAATAAACAAAACAATTAACCAAACATATTTTTTAGACGATGATTTCTTTACCATATCTAATTTATATCCTTCCCCAAGATGTTCATCATTAAACACTAATTTAAAATCAAAAATCTCTTTTTTTGGCTTTGATGTTTTTTTAATTTTTTTACTAATCACTTTCTTTTTTACTTTTTCTTTTAATTGTGGTTTTTCTTTTTTACTTTTTTTCTTTTTCTTTGGTTTAAATTTAGAAATAATCACATATAAAACTAGAATAACTAATGCTAATAAAACTAAAACAATCACTCCAATCAAAAGATTATCTATAGTTAATAAATCTATTAAACTTGTTTCTGTTCTTATAAGGATTTTTGATGAAAAAGTATTATCATTAGTATTTGCTAATAAAAGTCCTTTAAACCTTTTTGTTGTTGTATTTTTAGGTATTTCAAAATTTAATTTTACAACAGATTCTTCACCAGGTTTAATTGTAACTTGATCAGAACCTAATGAAAAGAAATTATCTGGATTTTCAATAGTTAGATCATATGTTGCTTCAAGTATCCCATTATTTTTTAATTTTAAGTCAACAAAAGTATCATTTTCACGGACTAAAAAATTATTCTTTACAGGAACAATTTTATAACATTTTTTTCCTGAGATTGTATTAACACTGAATTCTTTCTTAATTTTAAGATTTGGATTAGATTTAGGAGTAATATATAATACAACATCAGTAAAATCTTTATCATCAGGAGTAACAAGAATATTAATTTGTTCTTCTGAATCTTTTGAAAGAGTAAATAATCTTGTTTCTAATTTAGTATAATTATTCTCTTTTAATTCTAATTGAAATTCCTGATCTTTATCAGCATTATTAATAAAGGTGACTGGAACTTTTGTTTGTTTCTTATCACAAGCTTTAGCATCAACTGGTAAGATTACATCAAAATCATAACATTTATTCACATTAATAGTAGAATTAAATGTTTTTTCAAAAACACCACCTATTTGTTCTATTTTAAAAGTAATAGGGTATGTACCTTTTGAACCTTTATTAGGTTTTG
>CAYWFN010000154.1:0-3001 GCA_964457715.1 uncultured Methanosarcinales archaeon
AAGTTCCATAATTAATTCTGCATCTTTTAATAAATCTGATCTTTCTGGATATAATACTAAAAATTTCACAAGACCATCATGATGAATTAGAGTAGTATTTTGTATTTGTGTAAAATAGTCAACAATAGTTTTACCAAGGCTTAATTCTTCTGATTCTGAATCATTCACTTCTATTTGAGAAAAATATTCTTCTCTTAAACTAATATACTTATTAAAATACTCAAAAGAGATATTGAAATGTTTTCTCATAAAGTAGATTCTATATTCATCTCCTAAGTCTATATCACTTTTTATTGCTTGGTAAACGCATTCACTTCTGTACTCATAAAAGAAATCCAAAAAATAATTTCTACTCTTTCTATAATGTCCAAGCCTGAAAAATGTTTGGCACACATCATCTATGTTAATTCCTGCTACTTCTGCGTATTTGTTTGAAATTTCAATACATTTAGAAGTAGTTTCTATATCTCCTCCTTCATAGATCTTTGGAACTCCTATTGAATAAAATTCTAAAGCAGGTTTACAAGCTTCTTCAACTAAATCTGTAAACACTTGTTTTCTAGTTTTGTTAATTCTTCTAATTTGTCCTTGCCTTGTTTTTTTATCCTGGATGTTTTCAGCTAATTTTCTTGCTTTTGTTAATTTTTTCTGAAAATATTCTGCTGTTCCATCTATGTAATAAATGTTTTGAGGATGGATACAAGGGATTATACAATTACCACCCATAATCCAATGTTGCAAATTAAAGTAATTATAATTTCTTATTGGTTTAAGTAAGTTTGTTATTTTTCTCTGTATTTGTTGTGTGGTTTGTTTTGTCATTTTCCTTGTTTAAAATATCAAGTTAATTACCAAGCTGGGCCGATGTCTCGTTCTTCGAAATGAACAGCGTCTATATAATCTTCCAAAGCTTTAGATTTTATATCTTTAAATTCAGTAATTGGTAATGGCAAATACACATTCAAAAGTCCTATTGTCTTTTTAATATAAAGTTGAATAACATCAGAATCTTGGTTTTGATCTCTTTGTTGATAATGATAGTCAAATGCTTCTTTAACATAGTTAAATCCCACTCCTGCTAAAGCTTGATGCTTGACCATCCTAATCAAACCTCTCCAATCTTTTGGATCATTATGAAAAATGGAAAAATTATCTCCTAAAAAATTTCCTTTACCCAAACTTGCATTGATACTAACAATTGTTTCAGGATTTCGAGCTAAATGATTAAAAACTAAATTAAAATCAATAGTATGGTCTTCACCAATTGAATTAAAATATTTTTCTTGAAATGGATAATATAACTCCAGATAAACAAAAAGATTATCAGACCTAACAGCTTCAAATAGTTCATCAAGTTCTTTTGCTAGTGTTTGGTATTTTTTTGGGAGTGGTTTTTGTTTTGTCATTTTATTCGCCTTTATCAAATATGGCAACCTGTGTATTTGTATTTTATTTTATCAAATCTTTTGGAAGCATTTGTATCTACATTTACAATCTTCTCTGGAAGTGTAAAACCCATAGTAGGTAAAATTTGGTTATATAGGAAACTATAAAATACAGAGATTTGAGATAATATAAAATTATAATCTACATTAGAATCTGTTTTATTTGTTTTGCATTTTACTGTATAATATTCATACAATTTTAAAATAAGATTATGACCTCTGATTCTGATTAAAGGTTCACCTAAAGTATTGAAAATATTTAATGTTTCCCCACACAATAAATATGCTAATTTTTTTTCAAATTTACTATCCTTACCTATGGTTTCATCAACAAGATTCTCTAATTGCTCTAATGCTTTTTCTTTAATTTTAAGACTGTCAGTAGAGCGAAAAGTGTTATACAAGGTTTCAAGTTTTTTAATATATTCTTCATTCATCTTAATTACCTCACTAGTTACTATGTATTAATGAAGAAAATTGATTTATAAGAAACCACCTGTTGATTATTGCCTCAAAATCAACAAATTTATATATAATAGTTGATTTTAGCTTAAATATGCTTGATAAGAAGGATATTAGAATACTAGAACTGTTATCAGTAAACTGTAGGTTTAGTATGAAGAATATTGCAAAAGCTGTTCATTTGTCAAAAGATACAGTTAGTTATAGAATAAATAAGTTAGTAAAAAATAAAATTATACATAAGTTCTTGGCTTTGGTTAATTTTAGTGCATTTGGTTATGATCAATATTATGTTGGTCTGCAATTACAGAACTTAGATTCAAAAAAAGAAAAAATAATTACAGATAAATTAACAAATCATAAATTTGTGTTTGCAATGTTTAAGACTTCTGGAAGATTTGATTTTTATATTGGTTTAGCATGCAAAGGTGTGCAGCATTTTGACAATGTATTAAGAGAGATTTATTCTATATGTGGTAATAATCTTATGGATTCTGAAACAGTCACATGGATCAAGGATCTTAAATATACACATACTATTGAAGGTATTAAATTGGGTACTGTTTTTCATTATAAAAAAAGAGGATCTTCTTTTTCAAAAGAACTTTTTACCAAAAGAAAAGAGTTTGAGATTAAGAAAGTTGATGTTGATGATGTTGATATGAAGATATTAAAACATTTGTCAGAAGATCCCAGAATAGAAATGAAAAAATTAGGTAAAAAAGTTGGCTTAACTGGTGAAGGTGTAAAGAATAGGATCATTAAGTTGATTAAAAAAGATGTACTGCTTGGTTTCACTGCTGTGCCAAACTACTTCAATTTAGGTTATCAAACTTACTTTCTTTTGATAGAAGCTAAAAGCCTTGATGCACAGAATGAAAAAAAGCTTGCAAATTTTCTCCATCAAAAAGATTATACAATCATTGCATTCAAAGTAATTGGCAAGTATGATGTTTTAGTATCTGTTTCTGTAAAAGATATAAATGAATTTAATCAAATATTGATAGAGATGAAGGATAAGTTGTCTGGCATAATAAAGAGCTATGAATCATTGGCTATATTAGACTGGCACAAATACACATTGTTCCCTGCAG
>CAYWFN010000155.1:0-2981 GCA_964457715.1 uncultured Methanosarcinales archaeon
TGAATACCTGAAAATATTAATAATAACATTAAGAATAATAATCCTAAATGGCCTTGGATTCCTGTTGTGAAATGTAAGTATAAAAAATAAAGACCTATAGTGAATCCTAATGAAAACATTAATATGCCTATCCTCCCAAAGAATTTTAAAGGATCATAATCTCTGAAGATTCTAAATAAATTTATCCATGCTTTTATTGCATAATGAAATGGTGTCTTGAATAATCTGCTTTGTCTTGTTTTTCTTCTTATTATTGGAATTTCTTTTATTTTGAATTTCAATCTTGATGCTTTTAAAATCTGTTCTTGTGTGTATGTAAAAGTATTTATAAATTCAATAGATTCTGCAACTTCTCTTGTAAATGCTCTGAATCCTGTTGTTGAGTCTGTAATTCTTTTTTTAGTTAAAATTGTGAAAACATAAGCAAAAGCTAGGTTACCTATTTTTTTCATTAAAGGCATTTTAACTTTTTTTCTAAATCTGCTTCCTAAAACAAGATCATAACCTAATTCTATTTTTTCAATTAATTTAGGAATAAATATTGCAGGATATTGACCATCAGCGTCTGTATGCACCATTATGTCTGCTTTTGATTTTAAGAATTCTTTTACTTCATCAATAAAAGTTTGTGCAAGTCCTTGATTTCTTTTGTGAGATACTACTATTGCACCTAACATTTTGGCAATATTTGCTGTCTTATCTTTGCTTCCATCGTTCAAAACAAGTATTTTATAATTTTTCTTGTATTTAGAATTATCCATTTCTTGTTTTATTTCATCAATAACTTTAGCTAAAGTCTTTTCTTCATTATATGCTGGTATACTGATTAAGATTTTCATATTAATTAAAGTCAGATAATGATTATTTTATATATATTTCTATACTTTAATTATAGATAACTAAGAATATGATTAAGGGCATATAGATTAAGTTATTAAAAAGTTTTAAAAACAGGAATATATTCCCTAGTGTAAAAATGAATAAAATTAGATTTGGTGTAATAGGATGTGGAAAAATAGGTTCTAAACATGGGACTATTATTAACGAATTAGAAGATTGTGAATTAATTGCTGTTTGTGATATAATTAAAGAGAGAGCTGATTTTTTATCAAGCAAATTTAATGCAAAATCTTACTCAGATTATACACAATTGATTATTTGTGAAGATTGTGATATTGTTTGTATCTGCACACCCAGTGGTTTACATGCAGAAATGACTATAGAAGCTGCTAAAAACAAAAAACATATCCTATGTGAAAAACCAATGTCATTAAATATTAAAGATGCCAAGAAAATGATTAAAGCTTGTGAAGAGAATAACATCAAATTATTTATTGTTAAGCAAAATAGATTTAATCAACCTGTTGAATTTCTTAAACAAGTTTTAGCTAAGAATAGACTTGGAAAAATATACTTAGTAAGCACTAATGTATTTTGGAATAGAAGACAAGAGTATTATCTTGAAGAAGATTGGAGAGGAACATTAAAATTTGATGGTGGTGCTTTATTTACTCAAGCATCTCATTTTATTGATCTCTTGGTCTGGGTTAATGGTACTGTAAAAAGTGTTTTTGCAAAAAAAGATACATTTAATCATGATATTGAAACAGAAGATACAGGTGCAGCCATATTAAAATTCGAAAATGGGTCTTTTGCTACATTTCAATACACTACTTGTGTTTATAATACTAATTATGAAGGTTCGATTACAGTTTTTGGTACTAAAGGAACTATAAAAATTGGTGGAAAGTATCTTAATACAATAGAACATTGGAACGTTGAAGGGTGGCCTGAGCCAAAAGTAACTGAAAATTTAACTCCTAATAATTATGGTAACTATGTAGGTTCTGGATCTAATCATAAAAAGGTATTTGAAAATATTATTAATCACTTTAGAAATAATACCCCTATTAAAACAGATGGATATGATGCTTTACAATCTGTGGAAATAATGGAAGCAATATATAAATCTGCAAACGAAGGTAAAGAAATATTCTTACCTTTAGAATTTGATTAAATCAATTAAACACAGAATATAATAAATTAAGTAAAGTAAAAGTAATTAGATAAAATGGAAAATCAAAAAATCTATAAAAATGTAAAATTAGGTGATAATTGTCAAATCGGAAATTATGTAATAATAGGTTTACCACCAAAAGGAAAAGATAATGGTGAACTTGAAACTATTATTGGTGATAATGCAGTGATAAGGGATCACACAATTATTTATGCAGGGAATAAGATAGGAAATAATTTTCAAACAGGTCATCATGTTGTAATCCGTGAAAGTAATATTATTGGTAATGATGTTTCCATCGGAACTTTCGGAGAATTCGCATTTAATATTAAAATTGGGAATAATGTCAAATTCCATTCAGGATGTCATGTTTATGAATATACTATTATTGAAACAGGTGCAAGATTTAATCCAGGAGTTTACATATTAAATACTAAATATCCTTATAGACCTAATAAAGATCCTGAAATATCTAATGTTTTAGTTAAAGAAAATGCAAGAATTAGTGCAAAATGTATTTTAATGCCAGGAGTTATAATTGGAAAATGGTCGTTAGTTGGCGCAGGATCTCTTGTTACAAAAAATGTTGAAGATTATGCTCTTGTGTATGGCAGACCTGCTAAAGTAAAAGGCGATATAAGGAATATAAAAGATGAAAATAATAACCAAGTTTACGATGTTGATTAAAAATGAAAATACCTTTAGTTGATTTAAAAGCACAATATTTGGAAATAAAATCTGAAATAAATTTATCTATTCAGAATATTCTTGATAATACTTCTTTTATTATGGGACAACCAGTAAAGATTTTTGAAAAGAATCTTGCAAAATGTTGCAATTGTGAATATGCTATCAGTACGAGCAGTGGTTCATCTTCTTTATTTTTAGTATTAAAAGCATATGGAATAAAAAAAGGAGATGAAGTTATAACAGTACCTAATAGTTTTATTGCCACAGCTGAAGC
>CAYWFN010000156.1:0-2748 GCA_964457715.1 uncultured Methanosarcinales archaeon
ATACCATGTGTAGAAAAAACAAAATCAAAAAAAATAGAAAAAAAACAGCCAAGCAAACCAAAAATAAGAATTAATTATCAATGTTTAAGATGCAGGTATAGATTTTCTTTTGGAAAAGATTCAAGAGCTGCACTTAAATGTCCATACTGCAATTCAGAAAATATACAAAAGATAGTAAAACAGCCAGCACAATCACATATAAAAAAAGCTGATGATTTGTATGATTATTAATGAAAAGTTTTTTATACTCTTCTAACAATAAACTAAAATATAATGAAAAAATCCATAAAAATAATATTCACAATATTAATCATAATTCTAGTAATAGCAACAACAATTTTATTAATTCTAAGATTTGACAAAGATACACCAGACACACCAACACCAGAATATTTAGAAAGTTGTTCACAATTCATAAACTATGATATGTGTACAATGCAACATGATCCTGTATGCATAAAAACAGAATCAAACAATGAAATAAAATGGGAAGATGCTTCTAATGCATGCGTTGGTTGTATTAAATTCAAAGAAACAGCAATAGGTTTTAAAAAAGGTAAATGTTGATTACCACCAATACCAAGTTCTTTCAACACCAACACCCAAATCTTCATCAAAATCACTCCAGTCCATAGTATACTCAACATAAAAATCTGTAGTATATGTCTGATGTGTTCTAATTCTTTTATGATCAATATCTCCTCTAACTGTGAAACCATTTGGCCTAAAAATAGTAGAAAATGTTCTATCATCTGATGTTTGGCTATATGTTAATTCAGCATCAGGATCAAGAAAATCTATATCTAATTCAAAATTGCCATTTTCACTATGATACCTTGTCTTTTCTCTCATTGCAAGACCTTCACCATAAACTTTTAATAAAGGCTTGAATTTATTAAGACTAATTTTTTGTTTTAAATCACTTTCTAAACTATCTAAATCTATTTTCTGTTTAACATAATCCAAAACATGTCCACCATATTCAGATAAATCTTCAACAGTTTGTTCAGCTAATTCTTTATTAGTTCTAATTGTAATAGCAGCACCTTCACCTTCAACAGTTACAAAAGGTCCTTTAGGAAGATTCCTATTAGTAATTGTATAATGTCTTTGAATTCCTTGCTCATCAAATGCCTCAGAGTTATCATCAATCAAAGTTACAGTAATTTCTTCACCTTGTTGACTAACACCAACATTAGAAATTTCTACATCATCCACTACACCAGTATCAATTAACTCAGCATCAAAATCATTATTTTCATGAATTATAAAAGGCGCTTCAGTAAACACAAAACTACCATCATCTTGCATAATCTCAGCTTCATTGATTATAATATCACCATCAGGTTTTATAGCAATTGCACTTCCTTCACCCATCCTCACAGTTCTACCACCAATTTCTAAATCACCATCCATTTCACCAATCATTCCAACACCAAAATAATTACTAACTGTTCCACTAGCAATATCATCTCCTAATTCTACTTCTTTACCAAGCAAAGTAAACCTATCACCAGAAATATCAGCATCAAGATCACCTACACTCTGAAACTCAATTCCATTTACTCTAAACCCACCATCTTCAAGTGCTTGAATTTCATCATCAATAGAAAATCTATCAGGATCATTTGGATAAATATCTGTTCCTTGATTAGAAAGTTTACCATCATCTGTATATTCTAAATCTTCTAAATTATAGCCAACATCAACATTAGAAAGATCTTCACCAAAAATAAGATCAAAACCTCCATCAGGCAATCCAATGATCTTTACATCTTTTCCTTTGAATTTATTCAAATCAATATAACCATCTTTATTTATAAGTATTCCATTATCATATTTACAATCATCTTTTGCATCTTTTAAATCAACAGTTCCATCTTTACCAATCAAAGAACTAAAATAAAAATTAGCTAATTCAACATTAGTTGCAATTGAACCTTCTGCATCATATGCCATTGCAAGCTCATCTAATTCAGAAAAATAAACTTTCAAACCATCTTTATTATTTTCAAGATAATCATGCATTCCTTCCCCTTTTGATAAACCAAAATAATAATGTGTTGCTTTAACATCTTTCATCATATTATCTTCAGTATTAAAAAAATCATGTGCTTCATAAAATCTTTCTGCAATCAATAATTCAGTTCTTTCATAATATATTAAAGAATCATAATTATACCATTCAATTGGTACTTCAATTGTTTCTATAGGCAATGTCTGTGCATAAACACTAACAACTAAACAAATCAATACAAAAGTCCAAAACAAATTTCTAAACTTCATTTTATTCATAATTTGTTGCAAATGCAAACATAAAAGGTTCTTCAAAAACTTCTGAATTTGCATCTTTTATTAAATAAACAAAATCATTATCATCAGGAACAATTGTTACATTATACCCTGGCTCTATTAATGAAAATATACTGATCTTATCTGCATTATTATTTTCTATTATTTTCATAACAAAGTTTCTCAGACTTATTAATCTAATATTATAATCTGTACTAAACTCATCTACTGCTTTAATATCCCCACCTGACTTAATATTTAGATTCCAATCAACATCAACAAATACTTTTTCATTATTGATCTTCACATTAGTTTTAATATCTCCTATTTCAAGATCAAAATCTTCAAAAGAACTGAGATTGCATTCCACAGGAATAACATCATCTAAATATAAAGAAATACTATTCTCCATATCTTCTATAGAAGGAACAAAACTTTGCCCACCATAATACAGAT
>CAYWFN010000156.1:2758-2980 GCA_964457715.1 uncultured Methanosarcinales archaeon
AACTTGTATCAAATAATTCTCCAGAATAAGCATGTTGTGGTTTGTTTAGATTTCCACCATGTATTCCTAATTTAAATATAGTTATTTCTAATTGATTATCTATACAATCATTAATTGAAAGAATTATAGAATCAGAACCAATATTTTGATTAGTCTGTAATTGAACATACCCTGATAAAATGAAATAAGTCATCCCAACTAAGGCTATTATAAAAAGACCTA
>CAYWFN010000157.1:0-2966 GCA_964457715.1 uncultured Methanosarcinales archaeon
TTTACCAATATTTGACCAAATTAAACCTATTTCTGTATAATCAGTAGCAACTCCTGCCATTAAAAATACAAATGAATTACCAAATGCACCAGTTTGCTTAAATATTTCAAAAGCCATTGGTGCACTCCCTTCTGAACAAACTTCTATAACAGTTGCTAATATCAATACAACAATCATTCCTAATAAACTAGCACCCATATAGTTCATAAAAATTTTCTCAGGAATAAATGCATTAGCAGCTGATGCAAGTATCATACCAATAATTATCCACCAAATAACCATTTTTGCTAAATTCCAACTACCTGTAAAAACCCCTTTTGTGACTTCTGAAAAATTGAATCTATAATTTTTAATTCTTGATTTCAGATCTTGTTTTATTGAGAAATTATAATCCTCTTGATTTATATTGTTTTCAACTAAGTTTCTTTTTTCTAAAAACTGATAAATAAAACCTGTTATAATTGCAATAATAATTGCACTTATTACAATAAATATAGCTTTCCAACCAAAAAAACTAAAAAATAATATCATTAATGGAAAATTAGCCCATGGAGCTGCTAATAAAAAAGCAATTACAGAGGAAGTGTTTGCACCTTTTTTATATAATTGAATAGCTATTGCTAAAATACCATGACTACAAGCACTCATAAAAAACCCTAATATTACAGAATAAAATATTGTTCTTTTTTTATGTTGGCCTAAATACTTTTCAATATATTCTCTTGGTATAAAATAATCAATTATTCCACCTAAAAATAAACCAAGCAATACAGCCCACCATATGATCTTTAGGTAAGCAATAAATGCATGAAAGAATGGATTAAGAAATTTAACATAATAAGACACACACAGCAAAATAAACACAATTAAACTAATTATAAATATTTTCTCTTTATACCATCTTTTTTTCTTAACAACACAATGCTGACATTTTGGTTCCATATTATTCACCTAATTCTTATTATTTTTAAATCTTTAGATCTTACATGTACCACCACAAGCACCACTACAACTATTACAATTACTACATCCTTTCGGTTTTTCAGATTTAACTATGTCTAATATTTCCATTTTTTCTCCATTTACTTCTTTGATATTATAAGTTTTAAAAACATCTAATGAACTTATTTCAGATAAAGATGTTACACTTGCATCATATTTAACATCAAAATTATTTGGAAAACTAAATTTAATTGAAGCAATACCCTCTATAGTTTTTAATTCTTCAGATATTAAAGGTGCATGGCCTGGACATGGAATATCTACTTTTAGTTTTACTGAACCTATATTATTGGTATCTGTAATTACATAGCCTGTAGCAGTTGAAACATTAGCAAGCATTGGAAATATCAACATAAACAAAATTAAGTTAATACCAATTGTAGAACTATACATAATTGTTAAATATTTCCATTTTCTTTTAATTCCAAAAAAGGAAAATAAATTATTTTTTCTAAGATACAAAATTGATGATAAAGTTGCAAACATTAATGAAATTAAGATTAATATATGAAAAAAATATCGATTCATTAATAATGGTTTAAAGAATTTCATTAGAACTGTTACACCTAATATTGAACCAATGATAAAAGCAATACAGCCAATGTGTGGGATGGTTCCATAGATTAAGCCCTGCATTAAAGTTTTCTTTTTGTTTTCATTATTCTCATCATATCCTTTTTTTGGTTTACAACAATTCATTTCTTTATCTTCATTAGTATTATTATGTTCCATAAAAAACCACCTCATTAAGTAGAAAAAAGAAACATATATTAATACCATTCCTTTGGTAGAAATAAGGCTTTACCGTTTACAATGTAAGAATTCTGTAAGGAGAATGTTTAGAAAGAGTTTTTCTAGAATTTCTTCCTCAAATACACTTCATTAGTCTTACCACTTGGCTTCCTACTAATAATCTCCCGAGATTCCAAGGACTTCAAAAGTAAAGACAACGAAGCCTTTGACATACCAGTTCGAAACCTTAAAGTAGACTGCTGAATACCTTCTTGTTCATGTACTGCTCTGATTACTTTTTGTTCATCTTCACTAAAACCTGAAACAAATGCTCTGAACTCATCTTTTTCTTTTTCCTTAATCCTTGCTTCTTTAAGAGCACTACTTACTTTAATTTGGTGTTCAGCCAAAACTTTTTGTGTTTTATCAAAAGAGATTAGATATATCCCAAGTATAATCAAAGCTCCAGATAGAATCCAACCAACAACATAAGAAGTAAAGTTTCTACTCTCATGTAAACATGTACCATCATCAAGAAAACATGAATCCTGTTCTTTAATTATCTTTTTAATAACAACATCTTCATTATGTTTAATCATATAAACTAAACTAGCTAACACAATTCCAATGATCAGTAATATTATTCCAATCTGTTTTTGATTCATTCTATCTTTAATAATCCCTTCAACTTATTAACATCAAAACCTATAACAATTGTACCATCCACATCAATAACAGGCACACCCATTTGACCAGTTTTTTCAATCATTTCTTTAGCAGCTTTCTGATCATTTGAAACATCAATATTTTCATATTTAAAACCTTTTTCCTCAAGGAAATTCTTTAAAGTCACACAATACGGACAAGCTGGAGTCGAAAATACACGGATTTTTAAATTTTGATTTTCCATAAATTTTACTGACCTGCGCACACATCAGCTGGTGCGCCATTAGTTAAATCACAAATCAAAGATGTCAAAACTTGTTTTTCGCCATCCTCACCTAAATTCTCACCTGAACCAACCCTATAATATTTACAACCAAGTACAAGAGTTGGAATACCACCAGTAGAATATTTTGAAAAAATATCCTGGTCATTTTGAGTACCCATATTATCATAAAAAGCAATAGCACTGCCAAATAATTCAGCCACTTCTTTGATTATTGGATGTTCCCATTGACAATGGGAACACCAATCAGCTCCAAAGAAATATACAATTGGCTTATCATTTT
>CAYWFN010000158.1:0-2964 GCA_964457715.1 uncultured Methanosarcinales archaeon
GTTCATGCAACATTGCGCATGCAGGAACAGCTAGTAAAAATAAACACACTGATGCAATTACTTCGATCGGTATGTCTGGCATTTTCTATCCTCTTTGGTTTTTTTAATATTAAATTAAAAAGATCTCTTCAAATGAAAAGAGATCTTGTTTATTACTTTTTTTCTCTCTTCATTCTGTTGTTACTATAACATACTATTAAAAAATTGTCAAGGGCATAACTGTGGATAACTAAAAATTTCAGCTAAAATTAGCCGAAATTAATTATTAAAATTAGGTGTTTATAAACAGGATCCCATCGCTTCGCTCGGGATGACACCCTTTTTATGCCTTGTATTCCCTAACTTTTACTTTCATATCTTGAATTGTTTTTTGCAAGCCTTCTTCAAGAGTTACTATTGGAAACCAATCAATTTCTTGTTTTGCTAAAGAAATATCAGGAATTAATTGTTGTTTTGCAGAATATTCAGGTATTTTTTCAAATTTAATTTGTGATTTAGAATTAGTTTGATTAATAATCATTTGCCCTATATCTTCTAATTTATGTTTTTCAGTGCTGCCTAAATTAACAGGTTTATTTAAATCAGATTTAATTAAACGAATTAATGCTTCAATTAAATCTTGAATATAACAATAACTTCCTTCATCTTCTTGTTTTCCATAAATTACTAAATCTTTATTGCTTAATGCTGCTACAATTTGATCTGGAATCATTCTTCCATCATCTGTTTTCATTCGCGGGCCATAAGTATTAAATACTCTGGCGATTTTAGTGTCTATATTAAATTTTTTATGATAATTCATTATTAAACTTTCAGCAAATCGCTTTCCTTCATTATAGCAGGATCGCGGACCAATTGGATTAACATGGCCCCAATTATCTTCTTTAATTGCTTGGTTTGCATCTAAATCGCCATATATTGATGAAGATGATAAAAACAAAAATTTAGATTTAAATTTCTAAAGCATTCCATGTGGCATAAGAATTAGTCATTAAAGTTTCAATAGGAAATTTACTATATTCTTTAGGTGAAGTTGGACAAGCTAAATGATAAATTTCCTGCACACCTTGCAGTTCAACTTTGAATTTTTTAAGTTCTGGAAATTTAGTTAAATCAAATGGCTCTGTTAAATCATGTTTAATAAATTCAAAATTAGGATTTTGTAAAAGTAAATCAATATTTTTTTCAGAGCCAGTAATAAAATTATCAACCACAATTATATGGTTATTTTTAACTAAAGCATCAGCTAGATGGGAGCCAATAAAACCAGCTCCGCCAGTGATTAAAATGTTTGGTTTACCAGAAGGTAGGATTTTGTTCATAGATAAAGATTGTCATCCTGAGGGCAAAGCCCGAAGGATCTGTTTAATATAAATTAATTATAAAGTTTTTATAATATTAAAGCAAGTAAAATTATTTAATTAAATTTAAATTTTCATTTAAAATAATCTGTTGTTTTATTTCGGTCGATTAGTTTATGAGCTTGTTTCATTTCTTCTGGTGAATAAATATGTATAATTTTAAATTTTTCAGAAGTTGTTCTTTTTTTATAATTATGAAAAATTTCAATAATTTGGATAAGACCCCAATATAGCCATTTGTCGTCTATATTTTGAACCAAAAAATTTCTTACAGGTGCAGCGTGGTATATTCTTATTTTGTCTTTGTCTTTAAATTCAAAAATTTTACCTTTAAAATTGTCAGCTTTAAAAGGTTGATTTTTATGCTTATCATAATCTAGCTCTTTAGGGAAATCTTGTTCAAGAGTGATTTGTAAAGTGTTATTTGTTTCAATAAGACTGCCCATATTATTTATTTTTAATTTTTTTTTAATTTTATTAGAAATTAGAAATTGTAATTTAGAAATTTTACAACAAGATCTTTCGTGGCCCAATCCTAAAAAACTCTACTCCTCAGGACAGGTTTAATTAGAGCTAACTCTAACTCCGCCTCTAAATTTTTCATCATAAGCAAAAAAGTGGAATTTGGGATTGCCTAAATTATCAAAAACTCTAATGTGCGGACCGCCTCCGGGACCTGCTCCTGTTATAATTTCAGTTTTTCCATCAGCATCAACATCACCTACTGCAACAAAGACTCCTCCTTTAAAATTTGGATTATATGCTAAAAATTTATTTTGCAAATTTCCGTTTTTATCAAATATTTTAACATAAGGCAAATCACCTTTGCCTGCTCCAATTATTATTTCAGCTTTATTATCATTATTAATGTCATTAGCAGATAAGCTTAATAGATTTTCAGTAATTGAGAAAGAATTGATTAACTTGCCAGTAAGATTAAAGATTTTAATTTCTGATGAACCAGATTTTTTAGCAACAATAATTTCATCTTTACCATCATTATTAATATCTGCTGACGCAATTAAAACACCAGAACGATCTTTTTTATCAAAAGCAAAAAAATGATTAACTAAAATTCCTTTTGAATTAAAAATTCTAATATGAGGACCGCCACCTTGACCAGCGCCAGTTATGATTTCTAAATTACCATTGCCATTTACATCGCCAACAGAAACTTCTACACCGCCTCTAAAATTTGCATCATAAGCTGTGAATTGATCTTTTAGATTGCTATCTTGATCAAAAATTTTAACCCATGGATATGTTCCATGCCCAAGTCCCACAATTATTTTGTTTTCTCCTGTATTATTTAAATCTCCAGCAGCAATGCTTAAGTTGTTTTTAAAATTTTCTTCATAAGCAAAAAATTGGTTTTCTAAATTAGTTTTTTTAAAAATACGAATATGAGGACCGCCTGACTGACCGGGTGAAGTGATTATTTTCGCATTAACTAATGGTTGGCTTGGAGTTTTATAATTGGTTTGCAAGATTGCCCTGTGAACATTTAGTCTGCCAGCGCCTAATAAATTTTTGTATTTTTTATCATTTTTATTATCAATATTATCAGCATTATCAAGTAATAAATCTTTGATTTGAGCTAAAG
>CAYWFN010000159.1:0-2949 GCA_964457715.1 uncultured Methanosarcinales archaeon
TCTTTTGTTTTCAAAGCTTCAACTTTTTCATGTTTTTCAGAACCAAGAACTTCATCAAATAATTTATATTTTATTTTAATTTTATGTTTTATATCTGGTAAATTTCCTTTTGTAGAAACCAAACAACCTGTTAATGAATCTGTTTTTGTTAGATAAGAATCAAGTTCTGTTTCAATAGATATACTTGCACCTGGAAGAACTTCTTTTACAGATTTATTTCCTTTATGAAGAGATAATATTTTTGTTGTAAGGGGTTCATATTTAACTTGATTATGTTTTTTATCAACCAAGCCAGGTTTTATTTCTATTTCATCTCCAACTTTTAATTTTCCTTTTTTTAATATCCCCCCTAAAACACCACCATTTAATTTTGATATTTCTTTTCCAGGTTTATTTATATCAAAACTTCTTGCAACTAAAAAAATAGGTTCAGATTTCTCATCTCTTTTAGGAATTTCTAATTTAGAGAGTTCTTCTAATAATTTATCAATATTAACACCTTGCTGAGCAGAAACAGGAACAATAGGAGCATCTTCAGCTATAGTGTTTTTAACAAATTCTTTTATTTCTTTATAACTTTCTAATGCTCTTTCTTTGCTAACTAGATCAATTTTATTTTGAACAATAATTATATTCTTTATATTTTTAGCCTGCAATGCAATAAAATGTTCTCTTGTCTGAGGTTTTATACCTTCATTTGCAGCAACAACCAATATAGCTGCATCTATAATAGCAGCCCCACTTAGCATAGTAGCCATAAGCATCTCATGTCCAGGAGCATCTATAAAACTAATATATCTTATTTCTTCTCCTTTTCCCCCAGAATTATATTCCTTACCCTCTTTAGATATAATAATATCTGCATATCCTAATTTTATTGTAATTCCTCTTTTCAATTCTTCAGAATGTGTGTCTGTAAACTTACCAGTAAGTCTACTAAGCAATGTTGTCTTACCATGATCAATATGTCCAACAACACCAACATTTAATTCAGATATTTCTTTTGTCATGAAATATGATAATAGAAGCAGTTTTTTAAGGTTTGGGTTTATTATTTCCTCTTAGAATCAACATATTTTTGGAATTTTCCCCTGTGAACATATTGTAATGTGTCTGGACCATTTTCCTTTTGGACAAGAAAACCTGCAGAATCTTCCCCAACACTAAATATTTCAACACGCTCTCCAGGTTTAAGATTATATTCTACACCAACAAAATCTAAGAATTTCTGATAATTTCCATCTAATAGATTTTCCACATCTTGTATTAATCTATTTGTTAGAGCTTTACTTTCTAATTTAGATTGCTCAACTTTTCTTTGTTCTTTTTTGATTTGAATATTCTCATAGATAGTGTGTGCAGGAATTCCTATTAGAAAAGCTGCAGTTAAACCCAAACCAAAATCTCTTGCAATTCTTCCAATAGCTACTTTTGGAGTATCTGGTTTCATTTTAAATTAATTCTCCCTTGTTATCATAAGATCTTATTTCTCCTTCTATAAAATCATTTCTATAGTCTGGCGTTATATACTCAACATGTTTAATTCCTTCAACAAGATCAAAAACCAATATTTCAGGAGATAATATTTTTTTTATTATATTCAATGCTTGTTTATAATCATTATGTGGAACTTTATGACCATCTACATAATTATATTTATTATTTAATATTTTTCCATCCGGATTTTTTACTTTTCCTATTTCAAATACCACAGGCCCCTTAAAATCTTCATGATCAATAACTTGTTGAAGTGAGTTCATTTTAATTTGATTCAGGTTCATATTTTTTATTTAAAGGAATAAGTGCTCCTTTTTTAAGTCCAGGTTGATACCCCATATCTTCTGGAGTTCCTAATGGGAAAGTATTTTGAAATTGTTCTCCTTCATTGCATTGTTTTAAGGCAAGAGCATACTCTACAGGATTTATTACTTTACCATTAACAATCATTCTTTTTTGACTATTATTTAATTGAGTATTCACTTTACATATTTCCTCTCCAAGAGGATTATTATCTGAATGCAAACTTAATTTATTATTTATCTTTTTCATTTTATTCAAAATCTCCTGCATTTAATCTGTTTTCTCCTTCATTTTTTGAAAAATAAAATTCTTTTCTTTTAATAAGAGAATAATTTGGATCCTCTATTTGTTTTTCCCCATCTCCATTAGATTCTAAATCTTCGCCAAGATAAATATGGGGGGCATTTGACAAGGTATGGGTTGAGCTACCAATAGCTACAGAACTCATTATTAATAAAGGTAAAATGTTTTTCATAAAATAACACACAAAATTTGATATATAAATCTTTCTATAGTGTTACTACTTAATAGATACATTAGTTCAGAGAATCTTGTCTATTTATGGCCATATCAACCAAGATAGAAGAATATGATCTAATATTCATTTGATCTGAAAGAGGTCCAAGCTTTTTCATAGTTAAGGGGGGTTTTATTAACATTATTTTCCTAGCTAATTCATTATCCTTAAAAAAACCAAAACTTTCTATATATTCTCTAGATTGATCATGTATTTCAATACTATAACAGATATCAGAATTATTACTCATTCTTTTCTTCAGCAGGAGCTTCTTTAGGTTTAACTTCCTCTTTTTTTGGTTCTTCTTTAACTTCTTCAACAGGCTTTTCTTCAACCTTTTCCTCAGGCTTAACTTCTTCAACAGGTTTCTCTTCAACTTTAGCTTCTTCTTTTGGAACTTCTTTTACTTCTTCAACTTTTGGTTTATTTTGGTCTGGGAAAGCTTCTGCCAAGGGTTTTCCACCTTCTTTAACAACTTTCATATTAATCTGAGTTATAACAGGAGAAATAGTGTTTCCCCTCATTGTTCTTCTCATTCTAAGACCTTTAGGCTGAGGTGTTGATAATTTCTTTTTACCTTCTTTTCTATGTTTTCTTTTCAAACCTTTACCATATTCTGTTAAAAGAACTTT
>CAYWFN010000160.1:0-2944 GCA_964457715.1 uncultured Methanosarcinales archaeon
GGAATCCTTCTTCAAGACAGAAAAATTAGCAATAATGGGGCATTTCTTAATCTAGAGTATTGTGCAATGAAGTATGTATCTTATGGATAATATTGATTTTTGATAACTTTTATATATTTTCAGTTAATCTTTAGTGTTAATGGACATTTTAGCGAGATTAAAAAGGAAAGTGTATAAAAAAATTGTAATGCCAATAGGGAACACGTTTTTAATACCTTATTTTAGACATTCGAAGGTAATTTTGTATTCAAATCAACATTCAGGTTATACCCCGCCGCATACTATCAGTGTGGTTAAGCGTAACAAGGAGTATCTTGGTTTTGTGGGTGAGCAGGCTAGCGGACATATTGATCTATTTTATTCAAAGAATCTAATAAACTGGATGCCTTATAAAAGAAACCCAATAATAGAAGGAAATTGCTGTAGATGGCCATCAGTAATAAGGAAGAATGATTGGCTTTATATGTTTCATACAATAAACTACTGTAAAAAAGAGGGGTCAAATATTGTGCTAAAAAAAGCCAGCGTAACTAAACCCAATAATTTCAAATTTGTAAAGCAGGTTACATTTAAAGTGAAAGGAATCAAATATAATCAGAATCCTTTTATATTTTACGACAGACTTAACAAGCAGTATAATCTGTATTATCATTCTGCTTCAGATGACAATGTCTCGCAGATAAGAGTCAGACACCATTCAAATGTTACCAAATTGGATAAAGCAAAAGATAGAATAGTCTGTTTTCAGAATGAAAGTGGAAAAAATGATAGGAATGGGCTCGCAGCTCCGTCTATGATATATATTGACGGTAAATATATCCTACAGGTAGAATCAAAAATTAGGAATACCTGGGTAATAGATGCTTATGTATCTGCATTTCCTGATCGGGGCTTTAAGCGTTTAAAAAAGCCAATTCTTTCTCATGACCAGGCTTGCCCTTTCCCACACATAGAGGACAAGAAAATCTACAATTTTATTGCTGAGAGGGGGGGAATAAGGATTCTTGACAGCGCTGGTATTGAAGCATTGTGGAACCCGTGGTTTTTGGGTTTGGTTGTTTATAAAGAAGCTGATTTTTTGAGTGTTCTAAAAAGTGTTGATAAATAAATGTTTGATAATTTAATATGCTAGTTTATTTTTAAGCCAGTCAACTGTTAGTTTTAATCCATGATCAAAATTTATTTTTGGTTCATAAGCCAAAATTTTTTTTGATTTTTCTAATGATGCGTTTCTTCTTGCTATATTATCCCATATTCTCTTTCTAGTGAATTGTATTTCAGATTTTCTTCCAGCGAGTCTATTAATTTTTTCTGCCACTTCTATGATTTTTATCCCCATATCTGAACCAATATTGAAAATTTCTCCAATTGCTTGATTATTTGTAGCAGCAAGGATAGTGCCCCTAATAACGTCATCAATGTACGTAAATGCTCTCGTTTCATCTCCTGTACCAGTGATGATTAAAGGCTTTCCCTCCAGAGCGCTTTTTATGAAATTGGGTATTACACCCCTATATTTTCCAGGATAATCACCTGGTCCATATGAATTGAAATATCTTAATATAACTACTGGAAGTTTGAACAATCTGTAAAAGTAAAGTGAATAGTATTCTCCAAGAAGTTTGGTTATTGCATAGGGCGTCTCAAGTTCAAATTCAGTATCTTCTTCTCTCATTTTTTCTTTTTTATTGCCATAGACACAGGAAGAAGATGCATAGACAAATTTTTTGATTTTATTCTTCACAGAAAAATCGAGTATTTTTAATGTTCCTTTTCCATTAACCTCCAAATCTTCTTCTGGATGCTCGACAGAATTCTGATTTGCAAAAAAAGCCGCTAAATGAAAAACAGTATCAATCTTGTAAGAAAATGCTTCATCCAATATTTTATCATTTAAACTGCTTCCTTTGATAAATATTATATTCTCTTGCTTTTTTAGATTATCAATTTTACCTGATCTTAAATCGTCAATAACAATTATGCTTTTTTCTTTATCTTTGGCTAATGTGTTTACAAGATTAGACCCTAGTGCTCCTGCTCCTCCGGTTACAAGTATACTCATTTACATAACCGCCTTAATATTATCTTTTCGCATTTGATTGTACCTTTTAGAATTTAGTCCATTATATAAATTTTTTTATATTTTGTTCCAATAACTAGTTTTAAATTAAATAAATTTGTCAAAAGCTTAATGATATTAAAATAACAATATTTTCACTTTGGAGGGAAACCATCCAAAAATTTACAATTTGAAACAAAATCAGAAGGAACAATTTCCTCTGAAAAATGGTAATATATTGATTTATTATCTATACTAAGGGTATTGAATATAATCTTGTGCTCATATAGGTAATCCTTTAATTTGTCATTTAATAAGGAACCATCCCGTAAAATAATGGGAGTCTTAGTCTGCTTTGAAACGATTTCTTCGTATAAAGGGTAACGGTGGACACATGGGCAAAGCCCATCACAAGATGCAATTATGTGCTCATCAGATTCCATAATCAATCTCCACTTAATGAAGAAAGTAGTATATAGATAAGATATATTCTTTTCTTCCAAAAAATCCACTATTTCTGAAACATCCTCTATTGGTTGTAAAGTGAATAAAAATTCATATGAAGCAACACTTGAAGTTATTAATAATATTAGGAGTATTATTGTGGTTATTTTGTATACTTTAGTCTTTAGTTGAAATAGCCGATTAAAGAATAATGCTAAAATCATTGCGATAAAAGGATATAATCCAAGGAGATGGTTTAATTCAGGGAAACTACTCAATATGAATAATGCCAAGTAGAGTACAACATATATCACTAAAATCAATTCAATAGATTTAGATTTTTGAAAATTAGAGTTTTTAAATTTTATTAGGTCTAAGATTATTTTCATAATTTCCTTGAAGTTGATGGATACTTAAAAAACAATAGAACTAACGAGATTA
>CAYWFN010000161.1:0-249 GCA_964457715.1 uncultured Methanosarcinales archaeon
AAAAATTAAAATCTTTATTAGTATCTAATACAAAATCAAAATCTGGTTCAACATTTGTAATAAAATCAATAACTGCTTTAAGCTTGGTATTTTTTGTTCTTATTATTAGCTCATTTTCAGACTTTCCATGATAATTACATGGTGCATCAAAATAAACATAGACATATTTTTCAGAATCAGGTGAAAGCGAAAAATCAATAGTATTTACTGAAAATGAACCTTTTATATCTTTTGATCCAGATATAATAT
>CAYWFN010000161.1:260-2932 GCA_964457715.1 uncultured Methanosarcinales archaeon
ACGGCCAACGACCTGTTTCCCTCGTTTAAAAACAATATCAACTTCAAAATCTTCTGAAAAAGATCCAATATTCTTTACTTTGAATTTATATGTAAGATCACCACAAGACTTTGTTGATTGTTCTGCATTATATCTTTTTACATCAAAATTTGATTGTTTAGCAGAATCACTTTCAGGATCACTTACAGAATATGCAAAAGAAGAACCAAATATAAATAAAAAGAATAATATGATTAAAAAAACATAAGAATACTTATTCAACTTAATATCTACCCCTCTAATCATCATAAAACCTTTTTTTATGTTTATTATTATTTTTTATGTACTTAATCTTTTTGTAATAATATTGTACTAATATAATACTAAATTTTGTAAATATTTAATATTTGATTATAAATAAAAGAAAAAATAAAACAAAAAATAAAAGTTTAGTAATAGCTTTTATCTTCTTCTTCTAGGTCTTCTTCATCTTCTTTAAGTTTATTAAATCCAATTATTAAACCTAAAAGTACTAATAGGATTACTAAAACAATTAAACCAACTTCTAATACTCTCCTAAAGCTGATCTTATCTGTAAATCCTTCTGAAGATCCTGTTATACTAACTTCAAGTGTTTGTTGTTTAATTACTTCATCATCTGAGCCTTTAACTTTTATTGATAATGCTTGTTTTCCTTGCGCACCTGATTTTGCTGTTGCATAAACTAAAACAGTTTTAGTTTCTCCAGATTCTAGAACTACTGAAGTTTCATCAACTGTAACTTCATCAGCCCAATCTCCCATTGCTTCAGCACTAACTGTATATGCTTTTGATGTATCTGCATTATTTTCTATGATTACTGGGAATGCTGTTTTTTGTGATGCACTTAAAATTTGTGTTCCACCCATTATATTAACAGTTGTTTCTTCTGCAGTAACCTTATCTTTACATTGACTTGATTCTGATTCAACTATAGTTATTGATTTTGTAGCAGATTCAGATCTTTCGTCTCCATCATCAAATTCTGCATAAACTTCTAATGTATAGTCTTGACCTTTTGCACATGGATCAATATAAAAGCTTAAAGGTTCTGTTAAAGCATCATCATCATAAGGTACAGCAACACCATCATCATCTTCTAATACATAGATTGAATCCATTGCTCCTTCTAGATTTCTAATTTTTGCTATAACTTTAACATCATCAAGATCTTTTTCACCAATGTTCTTTAGTCTTACTTGAAGTGTTAATAAATCTCCTGCTTGAACTCTTGATTCTGGATGAAGTAATATATCTTCAACTTCAATCATTTCTTTTTCACGTGATTGAACTGTTAATGGAATTCCTGCAATTAGAATTAAATCTTCTATTTCTAGATCATCTATACTATTTTTATTTTCTAATGCTTCTTCTTTAATTCCGAATAACGCTATATCTCCATCTTCATCATAGATTAAAACTTTTAATAATAAGTTTTTATGAGGTAGATCTTCTGGTAAGCTTAATCTAAAACTAAAACTTTCAACATCTCCTGCTCTTAGATCAACTTCTTCCATATCTTCAACACCTTCTTCATCTGAGTCTTCATACCAGAAATAAACTTTCATTATTGCATCTTCAATATCAAAATCCATTGCATTCCATAATGAAACTTCTACTTCTAATTCATCTCCTCTATCAACACGTATAGTGTTTGGTCTTAGATTATTTCCGAATTCTAAGTCGTCACCATCTACATCAATTTCTGTAACAAATAAAACTTTTCCCTCACTTAATTCAGGACCTAAAACTTCCATTCCATAAAAGTCAAAATCAGCACTAGCTAAAGTACTTAACATTAGCACTAATAAAAGTGTCAGTCCCACGAACATATTTTTTATTTCCATTTTTAATATCCCTCCAAGTTGTGTTTTTAAAGATTTTAATCATTTAACATGTCATATATTCCAAAAAGTAATCCCCTCCCATATTTAAATTTTTCTATGTTGGAGTAATTACCTTTTGTAACCATTTGGAAGTTACTATTAATATATAAACCTTTGGGTTTTAGTCAATAGATAACGCCCTGGTAATACATGACCTATGATCTCTTTTTTAATTTTTATGATTATGATAATTAAAAAAAATTAAGTAATTTTAATTTTCCTTACATTGATTCTTTGACTATTTGCAGTTGTGATTACTGTTCTCATTTCATAAGTTCCTGGTTTAGCATTTTCTGGTATATTGAAAACAAATTCTTTATTCATTAATTCATCATCTTCTAATTCAAAAGGTCCAAATCTTCTAATCAAACGTAATTTAGGAATCATTACTTGAACTGTTACTTTATCAATATCGTCATCAGCATAATTACTAAAAGTTAATCTTACATCAATCTTATCTCCAGCTTTATAATAAACTTTATTTTCATTAGTTCTTATTCTATTAACAAAGATCTCTGTTTTAGATTTACTTTCACCTTCTAATACTACTTTTACTGTAACATAATCACAATCAATTAATTCCCCATCTGAAACACATAACTTAAATACATAAGTTCCAATTTCTTCAGGAGTAAATGAAATTATTGATCCTTCAATATTGCTTTCAATTAAACCAACATCTTCTCCAGATACTTGTTCCCATTGATAAACTTGGATATCTGAATCAAGATCATATGAATCTGTTCCATCTAATGTAACTTCATCACC
>CAYWFN010000162.1:0-2913 GCA_964457715.1 uncultured Methanosarcinales archaeon
CATGGACCTTGACCAGCCCAAATGTATAGATAACCATTATAATAAGAATCAGGACTTGCTAATAATACTATATCTGGTCTATCAACATCTTCACCATCAATTGAATAAATCGCTCTTTTATCTTTTGCATATTGTTCTACTTGAATAATTGCTTTTGTAAATGTGTCTAATTTATCAGAAATCTTGGTTTCAATTACTATTCTTGGAAATTCTTCAAAAGGAGTGTAACAATATAAATCTGGGTAACCTTTTTTTTCTGGTTGTTGTTCATATCTTATGTTAAATTTGTTAATTTCTCTTTCTAAATCAGAATATTCTTTATACTTATCATGATGATAAACATCCCATCCAAATCTATCTTCTAGATCTATTGCTAGCTTTAATCTAAACTCTTTTTCATCCATCTGATCCTCTAAATTTTTTAATGAATAATACTTTTTAAATATCTTTTACTTATCTTTATTTCTAAATCACTAACATCCAAATATTCTTGTCCTACTTTTGAATGTTCTTCATAAAATGCTTTGAATTTTTCACCATGTCTACCTTGTAATTTTTTTTGTGATGTGAATATTGATGCTAAAATTCCAATATAAAGAGAAAGTTCTCTTTGTGAAAGTTGTTTTTTAAATGAAGGACCTACCCATTTTCTATACCAGATTCTTACTTGTTCAGAAGTATGCAATTCATATATTCTTTGATGATAACGTTCTTTCATAAATTCATTAAGTCCATTACAAATATGCATTCTATCTAAATCGCTACTACTAATAATTATTCTTTCTCTTAAATCTAAACTTAATTGTTCCCCACTCATTTTCACTATTGGGTTAAGATAACATCTTTTAAACATTTATATACTTGAGAATATAAATGATTATGTAAAATTTTATAAACTAAGTGAAACTTCTTGTGTTTTTATAAGATAGGTGATAGATAATGGAAATAAGACCAACTGATGTAAGAAGTTTAGGCTATAATGATTTACATGTTCCTAAACCAATAATAGATGTTGAAACAGATAAATATTTGCAAGATCATGATGGAGATCCAAAACAATTAATTCCTCCTACAATTATTGGAATTCTTTATGAACATACTATTACACAAATAATCCGTGAAAAGGGAGACAATGTTGATGATTATATTGATGCTGTTATTCATGTTATTGATCAATTACCAGAACCATTTTATGCTTTTAATTGTCATTTTGATCGTGATATTGTACAATCATTAACAAACATGTTTTTTCCATTTAGAGAAATTGCAGAATTTAGAAATCAGTATAAAAGAAATGGTTTAAAAAGATATGGTATTAGTATACATGATCCTTTTTATAATGGTAAAGATGCTATTGAACATTATAAAAAATATTCAGAAACAGATAATAAAAAATTTCTTGAACTTGTTATTGAACATAATCAAGTTTGTTTGCTTAGCGAAGGGTTATTATTAACATTACCAATTGAATTAAAATTACAAAAGGCAATTGATGATAGAAGGGTTGTTGATTTTGTTTATCCTACTGGTGATTATATGAGAAGACAAATTGCAATTAGATATATTGATCTTGATAAAAGAAAATTTGGTGGATGGGATTATTTAAGAGAAGATTGGAGAAATTTTTTAATTGATGAAGCTGTTGGATGGAAATTCCCAGAAGAGAAACATAAATTATTTTAATAATTAAAAATGAAAATTGTAAGGGAAAACTTAGGAGACTTAGGATATGATGAAGGTTATACTAGTATTCCTGTTGTTAGTCTTGTGTCTAGTGCATGGCCTACTGATCAGGATTATCCTAATGGATTATCTATTTCTGTTTTTGGAATAGTGTACCAGAATTTATTAACACAGTATGTGTGTGAAGGTGACTATGATTATAATAAATTTGTTAATAAAGTTCTTGAAACAATGCGAAATTTTCAAAAAGAACCTCTTACTATAGATAAATTTTCAGATTTAGATACAATTAGTATTAAACCAATTACAAGAAAATATGTTTCTTTTTATGGTAAAGAATATTCAGATATTTTGAAAAAGATAACATACCAGACATATAATATTCTTGATCTGAGGATCAATGGCTGGAAATCAAGAGAACAAGCTATAGAAAAACTTAATTTACATGTTCCTCATTTATTCCCTATTCCTGGTAAAAATGTTGCACAATCTTTTATAGATTCTATTTCAGCTAATTCTTATTTAAGACAATTAGTTAGCTTTAATTTCAATTGTTTGATTGATGATGTCCTAATTTTTGGGAAACTTTTAAAAACAGCAAAAGCTAAAGATATTAAAGTGTGGCAAAACACTGACAAAAACTTAGCTAATTTAGTAGGAAAATTAGGTAGCATACCTTTAGAACAAGGATATGTTCCTTGGGATAAACAAGAGGTATATGAATGTGAAGCAAGATCTAAATTATCAAGACATAAAGTTCATGTCTGGCATGGAAATTCATCAACAGCTTGATGGAAAAAAACTATTTTGTAATTGTGATTCTGTTATTAGAGATGATAAACCAGATTATACATTTAAGAGAGAACTTAGGGCTGTAGTTGGTGAAACTGGCAAAGTTGACACTGCAGCTGCATATGAACAAAAAAGAAAAAAATATCATGTTTATGAAGCATATGATGATACTAATTGTTTGATTGAGATGGATGAAGAACCACCTCATCAAATTAATAAACAATGTTTAGAAACTGCTTTAAAGATTGCTTTATTATTGAATGCAAAAATAGTTGATGAGATTCAGATAATGAGAAAAACTGTGATTGATGGTTCTAATGTAAGTGGTTTTCAAAGAACAGCATTAATTGCAACAAATGGATATATTGATACTTCTAAAGGAAGAGTTGGAATACCTCTTGTTTTGCTTGAAGAAGAAGCTGCTAAACGTATTAAAGA
>CAYWFN010000163.1:0-2905 GCA_964457715.1 uncultured Methanosarcinales archaeon
AAGGTTGGTGAATTCTCAATAGTATATTTTCTTAAAAAGGAAGGAGTAGACATTGGAAAAGGAACAGCTATGGCAATAATGGATAAATTCATAACACTAATAGTTCTTTGCGTGTTCTCCATAATAGGTTTTTTTAGCTTTTTTGAATTTTACAATGCATTAAAAATAAGTTCAATCATAATTGCAGGAATAATATTATTTCCAATATTAATAACCAACAAAAAAGTATTGGGTGTCTTAAAAAAACCAATAAAAAAAATTAGCGACAAATTCTCAGGATTTTCCAAAACAATTATAATCTATTTTAAGAGCAATAAGGATATATTAATTTATAATGTAGTAATAACCTCAATAAAATGGGCAACAAGCGGAATAGCCGTATTTGTGTTATTCCGAGCATTTGGAACAAGCGTAAATGTAATAAGCATAATCCTTATCAATAGCATGATAGTTGTAGTCAGTCTTATTCCAATAACAATAAATGGGATAGGGATAAAACAGGCAGTTGCATTATTTCTGTTCGATAAGATAAATGTTAGTTATTCGACCACACTTAGTGTTTATATAACTGCACTAGCAACAAATTATTTCCTTGTATTACTTATTATTATGTTTTCTAAAATTAAGAGCAAAGGAGTAGCATCTATTTCCCCATCAAAGGTTTAGCAACAACAGCTATTTTTCTGCTAAATAATAATCCTACAAAAGGCATTTTAATTAATAATTGCTCAATGCCCCTATAAATGGGAATAAAAGAAGGCAACAATTTTATATCTAAAATTCCCCATTGATTTGACTTTAAAAAGCCAATTAATTGCTTTTTAGTCTTAACATTTATATGGCCTGAGGTATTTTTTAAAATTATATTCCTATGTTTCATAATCTCAAAAAGATGAGTTCTTAATGGCGTGTAGATATAAAGAGCAACACCTGGAAGTTGTTTCCTTATATTGTCCAGAATATTTTTAAAAATCCGATTAGGAATGTGTTCTGTAAAATCTGCCATGACTACCTTATTTACAGACCTATCAAAATGCATTTTTTCTAAATCTTTTTTAACAAAAGTGCATTTTTTACTCACACCTGGGAAGTGTTTTTTCATCAATTTATTACTAACCTTAACAGCAAGCTGGTCAAAATCAACACCCAATGCCTTGCAGCCAGACCTTCTAACAAAGTCGATACAGGTCTTTCCACTTGAAGAACCACATTCCAGTATGTAATCGTCTCTTTTAGGCTTAATCCACCCAAATAAAAAATCTTGTTTATCTTTAATATAAGCGTCTCTTCCTAAATATAAATGAAAAGTCTTTTCATGAGGATTATGATCCAGCTTCAGTAGTTCTTCTTTACTTAATCTATTATAATCTATTTTATTGCTGCTCATTAGGACATTAAGAATATCAAGAAAATATTTAAATTCTTCTTTTATTGACCTTGTGTCAAAAACCACTGGCTTATGCCTGCACAAACCATTTCATACCGCCCATCCAATACAGATTCTACAAATTTAGGTTGCGTATGGTGTTATTTTACAGTTAAAACATCAAATCGAAACATTTAAATATAAGTTTTAAAATCATATTGTTAAAGGGGTTTTTATTTTTTAATAAAAGAGGATGTTTAGATGAAAAAAGAGGCGAAGCTTGACCTAAAGACTATAATTCCAATTATACTTCTTACGTGTGTTTTAGTATTTGTTGCTTTTGCTGCTGTGACTGTAAATGCTCCTAGTATGTGGGGGAATATAACTCTTGCAACAGGCAACACCATAAATATAAGCACTAATATCAATTTTACACTTACGATGCCAATTGGTGCTGATACTGATGATAATATAACAAATGTCACAATTATGTTCAATGCATCTTACCTCGCTTTTGACAATAATTCAAATCTCACTAACGCATCCACTTTAGCAAATCTTTCATATATAACAGATGACAGCTATGTAAAGTTATATTGGAATCTTACTGGTGGAAATTTTACTAATGGCACCACATTTTTATTTGGGTTTAATGTTACTCCTGTAGCTGATGCAGAAAAAGGCAATGTTACTATTAGGGTTGTAGCTATGAATATTTCAGGTGATATTATAGAGGATAACACTGCTTATACCATCCATGTTGATGCCAGGGATCCAGTCATTTCTTTGATAACAGCCAATCACACAAATGAATCTACAAATGTAAGTGTACTGCTTAATTTTACTGTATCTGATATGAACCTTGATAGGTGTTTTTTATATGTAGAGAACTTGTCAGTGTCAGCAGCCACTCCCTGGGGTGCTAAGCAGAATGGAACTGGCAGTTCGTTATCTAATGTTGGGTTTAGATATAATTTTACTGTAGATGGAAATTATAGTTGGAATGTTTGGTGTAATGATACACTTGGACATTCTGTATTTAGCAACTATACTAACAATGCCAGTAGAATAACTATTGATACATCATATCCTGTCTATGGTATATTTAATATAACAAATGAGAGTTCACAGTTTCTTGATAACTCATCTGATTTTAATGCAACAAATATAGAGAGTATGAATGATGATTTTAATTATACTGGTGTAGTTCAGGGAGGTACTGTTTATGCTTTCTTTAATTTCACTGATGCAACAACTGGTCCAAGGATAGCCTATTTACAGATATATAATTTATCTCAATGGGTTAATATCTCACCAGCAATAAATATAACAAATATTGACATATATAACATTAGTTATACATTCTGCGATACACCTGACTGCTACCAATCAGGAAGGAATGTCTCAATGAGGGTGATTGCAAGAGACCATGCAGGTAATGAGAATGCTACAAGAAACCTGACTGTACAGGTTAATGATACTGTTGCACCAACTGTTACTCTTACAATAGATGGCGACAACAATTTTACAAATGTAAGT
>CAYWFN010000164.1:0-2904 GCA_964457715.1 uncultured Methanosarcinales archaeon
GTGGTTGCCCGTAATGTTATTAAGTAGGTAGATCAATAAAAATATGAAAACCAATGGCCTGTAATTCTCAGTGATCCTTATTTCCATTTCATTATTCATATCTAATTTTGGTGTAAAACTAAAATATCTTTTATTATCCTCTTTGATAAACTTTGATTTTGGCTTTGTCGAGGTCATTATATTCTTTAAGAAATATGTTTCAATTTTAATTGGTTCTTCATAATTTTTATCATTCGTTTTGAATAAGAAATTTTTTCCTGTTTTCAGGAATCCCTTAATAACTGATGTTTCTTTTGCATCAGCATATCCTATTATCTCTATTGGCTGTACAATAGGTCCAGAGATTATCCTATCGCCCATAAGTAATGTAATACTTAAGGCGTCTTTCTGAGGCTGTGTTAATGGATCGATAACTTCTTTCAGCTCAATAGTCTTGCTTTCTTTTGGGTCAATCTGGCTTTCTACTTCAGTGTATATGTTTTTGCTCTCAACCCTTATGGTCATCTTTGATATGTTTAGGATATTCTGATTGGATAATGTTAACTGAATTGGAATCTCTTCTCTTGGGTCTATCTGCTTAGGCATTCTGATGTTGACTAATACTGTAGGAACATAGCCACCAATCAATGGGCCTGTTGATTTTATAGCAACTTCAACAGGTAATTTCATTATCTGGCCTGTTCTTTTCAATTGTGTGTTAATAGTTATGGTATATAAACCAACATTTTTTATGTTTAATGGGTCTACTAGTAATTTGATTGATTTAGCTGATGTTGGAGGTACAGTCACCATTATTGGGTTCATGATTGGATCTACACTTATATCCCAATCAGGGAAAGCCAAAGAATAAACCCTAAAACTTTCATCTGTGTTAAGGTCATTAGTAATAGTTAAATTAAAAGAAGCTTTTTCATCGATATTGATGTTATTGTTTATTGGAACTGAATCTACTGTGAAATCTAGAGCAGAAACAAGGCTTATGCATAATAAAGCCATAATTACTAAGATTAATGGTTTTTTTGTTATCATCTAAACTTACCCACAGTGCTAATAGTTGTTTACTGATATTTAAATCTGTCGAAAAGTTTAATTAAAGAAGGAGTTACACTAGAATACTGCATTCTCTTCTCCTAACAAAACTTGTGAACGCATATTCCAAAAGAGCCAAAATCTTATGTCTTTTGCTTCTGGCAATGCATCACTTGACCCAAAACCAATTATTAATTCTCTGAATTTATCCTGTGATTTTCTGTATGCAACCCCAGAAGGCTTGCCATTAACCAGTGAGATTGGTACTTTATTTGATGCTTCTTTAAAATTATTAGCCAGCTCATCGTCCTCAGGTGTACACTCTTTATTTTTATTTGTTAAAAAACAAAAAGGCCTATTATAACCAATATATGATGTTGTACCTTTTTCAATTGCTGCCTTTCCAAGTTCTTCAGCAGAATGACAAGATAAAGCGTAAACTATCTTATTCTTTAATATATGTTCATTCTCTCCTTTTATTACCAACACTTCATTTTTGTGCCCTCCTATCCTATCTGGCTTTCCATGCCCATTCATAATAACTAAGGTTGGTTTTTGTTTTTTCATATATTTTTCAAATTCCTTTCTTGTAACGTTTTCACAGCCCAAATCTTTAATTTTAATCCCTTTCTCAGAAGCTAAAAGAATTATTTCTTCACACCATTCAGAAAGATAACTTGTAACCTTATCAAACTCTGGTCTGGTGACAATTGCTTTTCTAGAGGACATTCTCACAAATTCTTAAGTTCTTTTAGATAAGCCATTTGCATATCTATAATTTGTTGCCCAAGCGGATCGCTGCTTTTAACATGTGAAATCAGATCTGCTTTTTGAAGTACCTGACCGCTACCTAAGTTTACTTCGATATGGTCTGGCATTGCTTCTAGACGGGCAAGAACTAGTTTTTTAATATCTTCTTCTTCCATTTATATCAACTCCATGGCAACAAGTTTTTCTAAAATAAGTTTTCCTAACTTGGTATCTTTGTTAATTTCTATAAAAGCTGCATTCCAGCTATAAGGTTTATCCTCAATAACAACTATGATTTCTTTTCTTACATCTTCTGGGAGGTTTGAATAGACTTTTAAAAATCTATCTTTTGACATATCTAAGAGATAGGTTAAACAAAGTTTTTAAAAGTTTCTATTTTGATTTATCGATTTAGGCTCTTTTTAACTTATTTATTATAATTTATCTTACAAAAAAATTAAATACTTCTATTCTTTTACCGTCGAAAGATGGGGCTGTAGTGTAGCTTGGTATCATTGTGCCCTGGGGTTAAGCCTCAGCCTCTGTTTGAGCAGAGGGAAACAGAATGGCACCGACCGGAGTTCGAAATTGAGCCCTAAATTGGCATCAACCGAGAGTCTCCGCAGCCCCATTTTTATTAAATAACAGAACTAACATGCTCTTCTTTGTTGATTGTTATTACATTATCCACAAAGCTTTCTATCTTTGATTCGTGGCTTACTAATATTGTTTGCTTGATGTTTAATTGGTCTAGGACTTCACGTACTTTGTCTAGTTGTTCTGAGCTGAAGCCATCTGTTGGCTCGTCAAGTATTATCAGGTCTTTTGTTTTTATATCAGAGATAATGTCATTTATGACCTTGTTTAGGGCTAGTCTATAAGATAAAGCTACTGATGTTCTTTCACCGCCAGAAAGGTTTTCTATTGCGCTTTCATAGCCGTTCTGCTCAATAACTGGCGTGAATTCATCATCCAGTCTTACTGACAGTGTTTCATCTTCAATTAATGTGTTGAACCAATTCTGGAATAATTCATTGAACTGCATGTGTATCTGGAGCATAATGTGCTTTTCCATTACAGACATCAGGTTTATGAAGTATTTTTCAAGCCAATTCTGCAGTTCTG
>CAYWFN010000165.1:0-2877 GCA_964457715.1 uncultured Methanosarcinales archaeon
ATAACATTGGTAAAATCATAAGTTTTTAAACATTTATGAGTTTTATTATATATTCCATACTCAAAACACAAACTTTATAAATCACAAATACCAGAAATATAGTACATAGGTTATATTCAATAACCAAAAAAATAAGAGGTGATTATATGGTATGTTTTTGTAGAGCAATTTTATCATTGCTAATATTAGTATTAGCTTTTTTCTGGGACAAAGGTGTTTGGGTTAAATGGGTTGTAGTTGCAGCAGCATTAATAATATTCTTATTAACAGCATTTGACTATTGTTGTTGTAAAAATGGAACATGCGCACCAGCAAAACCTTTACCAAAGAAAGCAGTTAAAAAGGTTGTAAAAAAGAAACCTGCAAAGAAAAAGAAAAGAAGAAGATAAAACTTCTTTTTTTTATTTTTTTATTACTTGAAACCATTGATACCTTTGTATTACTGTGTTTATTACTTCTGATCGAAATTTATTCATTGCTTCATAAAGATTTTTGTATGATACCATCTCTCGTAATTTAAGATTTAAATCTTTCTCTAAAGATGTAATAAATATTTCAAAGTTCTCACTATCAAGTTCAGGAATATTTCTTACTTCCTTTACAATCTTTGAATAGATTTCCTTATATTCTCCTTCTATTTTATGGCATCCTTGTCCTAATGTCCCAAGACAAGCAATCTTATCTTTCAAAGTTCCTCCTTTACTAGATGTTTGTTCGATTTTCAAATTATCTTTTGTTAATTCTCTTTCTAAATCATCTGACGCATTAGTTGGAACAGAGGATTGTTTTATTTCCCCAGAATGCGAATCATATTCGACCATAGATATCCCTCCTTAATAAGTGTATTACAATAAGATAATTAAACAATATTTATAAACATTTATGATTTATAACATATATTATGAAACCAAAACTTTACTTAGCACCAATGGCTGGTATCAACAACATAGCATTTAGATTATTATGTAAAAAATATGGTTGCGACAGACTCTCCACCGAGATGATAAGCTCACATGCATTAGCAAGAAACAACAAAGCAACTGTTCGCATGATAAATACAATACCAAAAGAAAAACCTATTTCTGTGCAATTGTTTGGACTAAATGTTAAGTATATAATTAAATCAGCTAAACTAATTCAAGACAAATTCCAATACATAGACTTTAACTTAGGCTGTCCTGCACCAAAAGTATTTAACCAAGGTATGGGCGCAGCACTTCTTAAAAGGCCAACTAAAGTAAAAGAAATAATAACTAACTTAGTCAAGAACTCAAAAGTACCAATCACAGCAAAGATCAGAGCAGGAATCACAAAAAAAAATCTCATACACACAAAGATTGCAAAAATAATAGAAAAAGCAGGAGCATCTACAATTGCAATACATGCAAGGACATCTAAACAAGGTTATTCTGGAAAAGCTAATTGGAAATGGATCAAAGAAGTAAAAGAATCAGTTAATATACCAGTCATAGGAAATGGTGATATTTTCTCACCTATAGATGCAGTTAATATGTTAAATCAAACAAATTGTGACCACATAATGATAGGCAGAGCTGCAATTGGCAATCCATATGTGTTTAAACAAATAAAAGATAAATTAGGTGGAAAGAAGACAAACCCTTTGACATTAAAAGACAAAAAAAACATATTCACACAATGGTATAAACTTTACAAAAAACATCAAACAACAAAATTACCAGAATTGAGAAACAATGCACAATGGTTCACTAAGTCCATTGAAAACTCTAAAAAAATCAGACACAAGATTTCCCAAGCTAAGGATGAACATGAGATTGTTAAGATAATTGAAAATATAGAATAAAATCACAAACAGAGAAATAATAATAAAATATATTAAAAAAAATTAAAAAAAACAAAAACTATTTCTTCTTCTTATACCCTTCAAAAGCTTTCAAGATTTCCAAAGGAACTGCAAACACAATTGTATTACTCTGATCAGAACTAATATCATTCATTGACTGAAGAGTTCTTAAATGTAAAGCACCAGTTGATGAAGACAACATCTTAGCAGCTTTTGCCATGTTTGTTGCAGCTTTTACTTCACCTTCTGCTTTGATTATAACAGCTCTTCTTTCTCTTTCAGCTTCTGCTTCTTTAGCAATTGTTCTTTTCATTTCTTTAGGAAGCTCAATATGTTTTAGATCAACACTTTTTACTTTTATTCCCCATGGATCTGTAGCTTTATCAACTATTATTTGGATCCTATTAGATATTGCATCTCTTTTTGCTAATAGTTCATCTAAAGTTACTTCACCAACAACATCTCTCATTGTAGTTTGTGCTAATTGTGAAACTGCATAATGGAAATGTTCAACCTCTAATATTGCTGGTTTTGCATCATCTACTTTATAATATAAAACAGCATTCACATTAAGACTAACATTGTCTTTTGTAATTGCATCTTGTTCTGGTACATCTATTGCTTTTACTCTCATATCAACTCTTTGCCATGACTGAAATATTGGTATAACTAATCTCCAACCAGGCCTCATTATTCCAGAATATTTACCAAATGTAAACTTTACACCTCTTTGATATTCATTTACAACCTTTATGCTAGCAAGTATTATTACAAACAAAGCTAACCAAAAAGGAAAACTAAATCCTAGTATTGCACTTATTTCCATATTTCATACCCCCAAATCTTTATAATTCTTTTTGATAATTCTAATGTTTATAAATCTTATTATAGATTAGTTCTTTCATCTATCCAATAATCTCTATTTTGCCTGCAGTATTCTTTGAATTCAGGTGTTCCAATCCAACCAGAACCATATTTTTTAATTTTTTCTTTTCCATGCTTAAACACTTTTATTTCAGTTGTTCCTAATTCTAACATATCTAAGCCATAATTAT
>CAYWFN010000166.1:0-2870 GCA_964457715.1 uncultured Methanosarcinales archaeon
ATACAAGTTTTAGCAATCTTTTCACCAACACAACCTTTATTACCAAAATCACATATTTCTTTTTCACATTTACAAGCTATATTACATACATGACCTTCTTGACATTCTGAACCATCACATTCTTCACCACTTTCTACTACATTATTTCCACAATCTGCAGTTGGTTCTTCAACACAAATACAATTCTCACATACATAATCTGGAGGACATACAGTACCATCACATTCTTCTCCAGATTCTATAATATTATTTCCACATTCTGCAGGAGTAGGTGGGATTACTGTTAAACAATCTACAGCACAACTTGTTTCTGTTTCATCTGTATCACAAATTCCATTACCGCATTCTGGTTTATATGGTTCTTCTATACAATCACAATTATCACAAATATAACCTGGTTCACATCCAGAACCATCACAAATTTCAGTTGGTGCTTCAACAATTCCATTACCACATTCAGGTATTGGTATGATTGGTACACATTCTTCAATTTCATCAATATCTCCATCACAATCATTATCTTTTTCATCACATAGTTCATCTACTGGTTCAGTTGAACCAATACATTCTGACCATTTACCTAATGAACATTTTTGTTCACCAACATTACATTCACCAACATTAGAACCACATTCTTTAGTATCACCTTCAAAACAATCACATCCTTCATTTGATTCTCCATCACAATCTTCATCATCTTGACTTGAATCACATACTTCTTGTGTTGGCTTGATTTGGTTTTGACATGTTGTACTCCATTTATAATCATCACCACATGTTTGATAACCAGGATTACAGATTCCTGCACTTTTTCCATTACAAGTTAAAGTGTCACCAGGCATACATTCACCACATTCATAAATAGCACAATTATTTTCATCTACTCCTACTTCATGCAAACCTATACATGTTGGAATTGGCATTTTACTACAATCAAATTCACAATCTTCATCACAATTTTCATCTGCTTCACACACTCCATCACCACACTTAGGAACATGTATACATTCACAAGTTTCTAAATTAAATTTATCTTCTCTATTTTCACAAGATGATTTGAAATTAACTGTAGCATCACACCTAGAATCACATTTTTTAATTGAACTTGTTTCAATACATTGTCTACCACAATCAGGGCATTTTGGTTGCATACATTCAACAACTTTTGAATCTGTTCCAATACATTGATCATATGAAAAACAATCAGCTGTTGTATCACATTCATGAACTATAGGTTTACATGAACAAGTATCAGAATCATAGAATGTATTAACAGGACAATCTTGAGATCTTGTAATTATTTCATTATTTACAACACCAGATCTATCAACACAACCAGAATAACATCTATAACTTCCAGTATCTAATACACATTCACTACCATGTGGAGTTTGTTCACAATTATAAATCTTAACTTTACCATATTGATCACAAGCTGCATCAACTGATCCACATCCATAAACTGGATCATCTTCACATGTTAATTCTGAAACTATTAATTCTTCTGATGTAAACAAGTCTTCATCACCATTAACAGAAACACTATATTTATATTTACCTATTTGTTTTTTATCAACCCAATCTTCTTTAGCAACTGTATCAGCAAAAACTGTACTTAATTGTTTATTTACACTTGTTATATCAAACCCAGCTTCTTTAGAATCACACACATCATTACCAAGTACTTTTAATGTAACTGGATCACCAACTAATATTTTATTAGGCATCCAAAGAGCTTCTTTAATTTCACAAACTGGTTCAGTAATACATTTAACTTTTGTAAAAGGTTCCTCTTCAGAAGAACTTAAACCTTCACAACACCTATCTTGCCAATAAACAAGATATTCATTTTCTTATAAAAAAGTATATTAACAATCTTCTGGTGATTTTCGTAGATTTTCCCCTACACCACATTTTCCATCACCAATCTTTGAACATATACGTTGACTATGATCAAAACTACATTTTGCACCAAAAGGACATTTGAAATTAGTTGTAGGTTTTAATCCTTCACAACATTTTGCATCAGGATCTTTTGTACTATATTGTTTATCTATTTGGATGCATTCTTCTACTGGTGGTTCTGGAGGAAAGTCAATTTCTTCAATCTTAGTCTTAATAGCAAACATGAATGGAATATTTGTTCCACTAATTATTGATTTTTCATCTACTATAGAAAATATAATCACATCTTTACGATTAGGTATATTTCCAATAATATTTAGACTTAATGAATCATATATTACAATAGAATCTTTATTTATTTTAGATGGATCTTGGATATATTGATTAATGATATTATTCATGGCATCATAAATATATTCTAGTCTTAAATTAATAACTTTATTTAATGTTTTTAATTCTTCAGTATTGTCATTAGAATCACTTACTTTTAAATTTAATTCAGTAGTAAATGAAATACTTTCTTGATTAATTAATACTTGTGTTCTAGGATAATCATAAGTTGATTTATAATCCTTTGATTCAAAATCATAATTTTGTAAACAATTAAATAATAATTTATCTACACTATTCTTGATTTCTTGAGCTAGCTGTTCTTTGGAAAGAAGTTTATTTTTATTTGGCTCATATGCATGATATATTTGTATAAATTCATTATCTATTTCTATAGGTGTGTATTCTGTTTCAAGATCTTCAGAAAGTAATAATTCATTATCAATCCTTCCTCCTTGCATTGATAATAATATTAGTGAAGATTCTATTGAATCAGTATAACAGTTTCTAATATCATTTATAGCATCTTCTTGTGCTAATATTAATTGTATTCCTAATATTAATAGAATAATTAGGATTATAGAATAAATATTTTTTATTTTCATTTAAATACCACCTTTTTTTGTATATAAAGC
>CAYWFN010000167.1:0-2858 GCA_964457715.1 uncultured Methanosarcinales archaeon
CAAGGTTGCTGATGATAATGGTTTTACTGATTCAGAATTGTTAAAGGTGGTGGTTGTATGAAATTCCATCTAAGACTGATGATAGTATTGGTGATGGTTTTGGTAGTTTTGAGTAGTTTTAGTGTTGTTGGTGGTGCATGTGAAGATGCTAAAAAAGAAAAAACTGATAGTCAAAAATCACAAATGTTTGCTCTATTAAATCCTACTGAATTTGAATTATGTAAAGGTGATATAAAACAACTTTTATACAAAGGTTATAAATCTGATATTCTTCTGAGAACTTATCTAACAAAATTAGGTCAAAAAGAATACAATGCAAATTACAAAGAAGAAGATTTCAGAACACTTGTTGAGGAACAATATTTTGAATATTTGGATCTTAAAGCAGAAGATACAACAAAAGAAACAGTGCCTATGAAATATGAAATCACACCAAAAGATAAAATAAAAACAACACCAAGCTCAGACATGCCAATTGCACTTAAATATTTAAAAGCTTTCCGTGATAATAAAAACAGAGTTGTCCCAGACAAATCTGAAAACCATGCTATGTTTAAATTGATTAATAAAATTTTAATAACAGGTGTGACTCAGGGTACTGATGGCAATAATATAAAAAAACTATATGTTCGCAAAGGTGTTGCAATTGAAACTGATGCAACCTTTACAATAGGAACAGATGCAAGAAGAAGTATTGAGGATATAAAAATTGATCCTACAAATCCAACAAAATTGTTTGAATTAGCAGATTATTTTACTAATCTTGAAGGTTTTGACATTTTACCTGATAAAATTCTTATTCTAAAAAAAGACCAAGAAAAAGCTTTTGAATTAAATGGTGGATTTAGTTTTGATGATGATGATAATCTTAAGATTACAAAAGGTTCTTATGATCTGCCAGGTGCACATTTTGAAGTCAATGCAGGAGAATTAATCATTGATAAAAATGGAAATATTGATTCTTCTGAAGGCGAAGTTACAGTCACAACAAAATTTGGACAAGAAACACACACTATTACAGGTGAAGGCATTGAAGCATCCTTTAGCACAACTAATGGTCTTCTCATTAATTCAAAGAAAAAAACTACAGCAACACTAGCAAACAGAGGAACTATGGAATCTTTTGATTTGCATTATCAAATTAAACCTGATGGTACATTATTAGTAACAGGGGATGAATATAATCCTCTTTCTGGTGAAAAATATGGTGCAATTGGTGCTGTAGCAAGATTAACCACTGTTCAAGTTGAAATAAAAGATAATAAAGAAACAATAACAACTTCTGTAGCTTCAAGTTCTGCTTACCTTGCTAGAGATTTAAAGATTGGTGAAGATGAATTTGAAATTATTTCTCAAAAAGAAACTTCAAAATTAGTAGTTATTAAACAAGATGGTAAAATAATAAGTACAGAAGCAACAGAGTCTACAGCAACTGATGATTATCATATTTTAAATGGTAACTTTGGAATTTATAATCCTCCAGCAGCATTTGGTGGAGTTTTATTTACTTTAAATGATAAAGATACTACAATGACGCGTGATGGTGGTACTTCTGTACATGGAAGAAAGGATGAAAAAGTAAATATTCTTGTTCCAGAAACATTTCCAGATATAAAAAAAATTAGAAATTATTACCATAAATTAAATGAGCAAACATCAAATCAGGCATTAGTTTGTTTAGAATTTGGTGAAGAAAGATTTCATCTTTTAGGTAAAGGTGCAAATATTGATCCTGATGTTAGCAATTTTGCTGATAATCTTGAGACAGAAATAAATGGTGATGGTTTGTTTATAAGCGCAGATATTAGAGATCCTGAAAAATTGAATATTGATATTATTTCAAACCCTGATGGTCATAGACATCCAAAGATTGCAACAATAGGTGGTGTTCCTATCATAAGATCTAGAGGTAAATTAAAAATACCAGATACTACCAAAAGGGGGATTATAGCTGGTATTAAATCAAAATTCTTAGAGTCTATTAGTGCTAACAATATAGGCCAAATTAATTTGATACATAATCCTGATGATTTATCTACTGCTTCTGTTTATGAATTTAAGAAAACAGGAGAAGGAATTATTAGCTTAGATCCTATTGATAATAATAACCAAAAACAACAAGCACTTGCAGCAGCAGGCCTAAATCAAAATGATTTTACAAGTTTATTCGCACCACCTTCTGAAGATGCAATTACAAATTTAGAAGTTGCAGAGCAACAATCAGGAAGTGTAGATCAAAGTGGTGCAGAAGCTGTTACAAAGAAAGTAGCAGGAGAAAACCCACCAGAAAAACCACCAGCAGCTGTTAGACCACCAGAAGATTTTGAGCTAGAGATAAATCAAATTATACCAATACTTAAAGGAAGATTTGATCCAAAAAATGGTGAAACTCCTGAAGAGTATAATCAGAAAATTATAGATTATGCAACCTCTTACCATGGTTTAACAAAAGATCAGAAAAAATATATTGATCCTGGAAGATATATGAATTTTTATGAAGCAAAAAAACCTGCTTTAGATGGTAGAGATGAACCTTATTTTGAGGATCCTCTTATTAGTATTAATCAATATATAAATCAAAAAAAAGAAAAAATCCAAGCAAAACAAACCCAAGAAGAACTAAAAAAATTAATTGAAGATTTAACTCCATCCAAAAATGATGCGCGTTCTATTATGCACATGCCTACTATTGGAGCTACAATCCCTCCTGTAACAACAGAAGCATTACAAAGACTTAAAGCAGCAACCCAGGCAGCAAAAGCAGCAGCAGAAAAAGCAGCAGAAGAAAAGAAAAAGAAATCATCAAAATCATACAGACCATCCACACCAACAGCAGACACCAGACAACAACAACAAGA
>CAYWFN010000168.1:0-2783 GCA_964457715.1 uncultured Methanosarcinales archaeon
AATTTGGATTAATAATAAGAGAACTAGAACTTTGTGCTAAAAGACAAGATGTTAATCTTGTTAAGAAATATATTGAATTATGGCAACCAACAAGCTTTATAAGAAAAAATGATGCTGAAAAAATAATTGATCAATTATTAAAAGATAAGATAAAAAAGAAAGAAAAGGTTATAAAGTAGAAAAATTTATATACAGATCATATTATATTAAAAATATAAAACAATAAAATAAAAAAAAGGTGTGATAATAATGGCTTCAAGCAATAAAACAAGTTCTATACCCCTTAATGTAGTTTTTGATATGAAAGAGAATGGTTTTTCTCCAAATCAAGTAATAGAAGAATTACAAAGAATGGGTTATGGAGTAGATAAAATATTTGATACAATGAAATTAGTTGAAAATGATTATGCAAACCCTAGCATTCCAATGAATGTAGAAAATTTTAATACAAATATGCCACCACCACCAATACAATCGCAACCACAACAAGAATATAGTGGTTTTCAACAACCTAGTATGAGTTATGGTAGTAGTGTAACTGGTATGGCAAGAGAAGAAGTAGAAGAAATTGCAGAAACAATTATACAAGAAAAATGGTCTGATCTTGTTCAAGATATTAAAAAAGTAATTAAATGGAAAGAAGAAATGGAAACAAGGATTTCTAAGATTGAGCAACAAATAAATAATCTTAAAGATAATTTTACATCTCTTCAAAAAGCAATTTTTGGTAAAATTAATGAATATGATAGGAGTATTACTGATGTTGGAACAGAAATAAAAGCAATGGAAAAAGTTTTTCAAAAAGTATTACCTGACTTAACTAGTAATGTTAATGAATTATCAGGAATTGTAAAAAAAATAAAGAAATAATTTTTACTATTTCTTAAGTTTAATACCTGTTGTACCAGACAACATCTTAATAGTAAAGACTGCGAGCAATAGAACAAACATGACTCCTAACACTTTTGGATGAAACAATGTTTGCCAAAATGCACCTTCTCCTCTTTCTGAAACTGTGGAATCTTCTGCACCAATCCCTTCTATAGCTTCTTCTCCAGTTGGTAAAGTTTCTGTAAAATAAACTTTTCCCATTGCTGCAAAGAATACTATAATAGATATTATTATTATCCAAAATATAACTGTTTGGTTGCCTTCTATAACTTCTTGTAGTGTTTTGTCTGATGCTCCAAATAATTTGAAAATCATTAACATAAGCAATAGGAATAACATTATAATTATGAACCAAGGTGTCATGTATTGAACTACTTCAGAAGCTTTTGATGAAATTAAGAATATCATTGCAATTACAAATGCTGTTGCAGCTCTAATTCCTTTTTTATCTTTACCAAATACTTCTCTCCATTCAAGTATTGCATATGTGACTATCCAAACTAATAAAAAAGGAAAAATTCTCTTGAATGCATTTAATAATGTTATGTCTATTTGTACCATTTCTTTATCCACCACCTTGATTATTAGGAGGGTTTGTCAATGACTGAAAGAAATCTTTAACACCATCAAACCAAGTTTTACTTGCATCTTTTTCATGAGTTAAAAAAGCTATAAGTACGCCCATGACTAATAATGTGAGCAATATATTCTTTAATTCTGGATCTAACCAATACAGGAAATCCCAATCAGTAACTATTATGCCTGCTGATGTTAAAAAGATATAAATTATTGCTAATAATGAAAATAAAACAACTAAACCAGACAATACACTTCCACCTGCTACATTTATATTAACACCAAATACTGAAACAACTACTAAAAATAAAACTATAATAACAACTAATAATGAAACACTAGGTAATGCACTATTAAGTATTTCAACAACATCTACTTGTTCACCATAACCATAATAACTACTTGTAAAATGTGGTGCAATTGCTGCAACTGCTAATGTAAGTGCAATTATTACATTTATTTTTTTATTTGACTTGTTACCATCTTTAAATAATTGTATTTTCTGCAATAAAAAATATACTAATGCAAATACTAACATGAATGCTAATCCACCTTCTTGAAAAAATTCCAGAAATGGTTCTAAATACATTTCATCTAGTATCATTTGTCATCACCTGGTTTTTTATTATCCTTATCATTACTTGCAGATGGAGTCTTTGTAATCCACCACATAAATAAAATAACTAAAGTAATTAATATAATTGAACCTACCCAGTTAGTGTCCCAGTGTCTTGATAAATATTCAAAAAACCATTCTAAAAACGAAGGTTCTTTTCCTGGCCCGGGAAGTTCATGTAAAAATATAAATAAAATTGATAAGAAAGCAATGGTCATAAGTAATGTTCTCCATATACCTTCTTTAATGAAAAATGCTTCTTTACTTTCTTCATGAAATGAACCTGCAAGCATTAAAAAAAGAACAAATACAATCACAACAAGAACTACTTTTCCTATTGTTTGATCAATCAAACTAACAAGTTTAGAAGATGCTATTACAAAAAATCCTGAAACAAATGCAACCATTGCATTAAGGTTTTTTTTAGTAACTTCTACTTTTTCACCACCTACTTTTACTTTTTCTACACCTAATATTCTTGTTCTTTCTAATAATGCAAATACAATTGTGAATACAAGTATAAATGGTAAAACTACTCTAAATATACCTATCTTTTCAAGAAAAACAATTATGCCTTCAAAAACAGTTTCTTGTGCCAATTAATCTAACCTCTTTTATATATATAATTATATATATTTATATTATACTTGTTTATATATGTTTCTATTTTTAAATGTTGTGGTTTAGTTTTATATATGGG
>CAYWFN010000169.1:0-2777 GCA_964457715.1 uncultured Methanosarcinales archaeon
CATGAACATCAACAAAATTGATGAAGAGATAAACAAAATATCTCAGGAAGTAGTGTTAATTACGAATGTTATTCCAAGTAATTTAAAAACTGAGAAAAGAAAGTTCTTTAAAAGTAATGATTATAATCCTATATTTCAATATCCTAAAACTAATATAGACCTTAAGGATGTTGAGGAGAAGTTAAATTTAATTAAATGTGATGATTCTGTTATTGGAAAATTATTATGTGAGAAAATTAAGATGACAAAAGGAAAGATTAACTTGATAAAAAGTATTGGTAAAGATAATTTTTCAGAACAGTCACAAAAGTATTTTGGTAAACCAAGCAAAGAATTAGTTAAAAAAGCTGAAAAGGATTTAGAAAGTGTAGATGTGAACATAAAGAAAAATATGTTACCAACAGAAGAAGTTGTTAAAAGAATAAGAAAAATAATCAAAGACTATAAACTTAGCTGGAAAGTTATGATTAGAGATGATATGATTCCAAGGATTTCTGTAAACATTACTAGTAAAAAAATATTCATAAGAAAAAATGCAAGATTTTCTGAAGAAATGTTGAACGGAACAATTGCACATGAAATAGAAACACATGTGTTCAGGGCTGAGAATGGATTACAACCATTCAAGATATTTTCAACTGGTTTTCCTAATTATGAGGCTACTGAAGAAGGTTTAGCAATCATTAATGCAGAAACTGTGTGCCCAATAAAGAAATTAAGTAATCAATCTGCATTAAGATTAATAGGAATCAATGTTGCATTACAAAGTTCATTTAGAGAAGTGTTTAATATGGTTTTAGAAAGTGGATATGCAAAGAATATTGCATGGAATATTGCATTAAGATCTAAAAGAGGTATGATTTTTACAGAAAAACCAGGTGCATTTACTAAAGATTATCTTTATTTTAAAGGAAAAGACATTGTTAATGAACTTATTAGGAAAAAAGGTGATATTACAAAGCTTTATTATGGTAAAATAGGCATAGAACATGTGAAATTATTGCCCAAAATCAAAGGTTTGAAAAAACCAAAATTTGTGCCAAAGTTTATAAATGAGTTATAGTTTGTTATTGTTATTAATAATAGAGGTAATACAAATGGAAATCAAAGACTTAAAAGCAAGACAAGGAAAAGTTGATCTAGTTGCTGAAGTAGTTAGCAAAGATGAAGTAAGAGAATTTACTAAGTTTGGTAAAACTGGAAGAGTATGTAATGTAACTATAAAAGATACATCAGGAGAGACTAAACTTACTTTATGGAACGAGGATATAGATAAAATCAATGTTGGAGACAAAGTTCATATTCAAAATGGATGGGTTAATGAATTTAGAGGGCAATTGCAAATTACTAAAGGTAAGTTTGGTAAAGTAGATGTATTAGAAGCAACTGGTGGTGAAGGATCTCCTGTTGAAGAAAAAAAAGAAGAACCTGCTGCTGAAGAAGGACCATCTGAATCAGAAACAGAAGAAGCAATTGTTGAAGAAAAAGTTGAGTAAAGTTTTTATATTATTGTAGTATTTTATATTTATATGGGACTGTAGCTCAACCTGAGAAGGTTGTTTTCTTCGGTTAAGGAGAGCACTACGCTGAAGTTAAATTAACTGAAACGTAGGTGTCCGGGGTTCAAAACTCATCAAAAGAATTTTGGTGAATGAAAGTCCCCGCAGTCCCACTTATTATTTCTACAAAAATTATGATTTAAAAGAATTAAATTAATCATCCAGCTGGCTTTATGATATTTGCTGCAATTATGTTAAATAAAAACATTAATCCAAAAGAAATAAAACAATAAATAATAGTTCCTTTTATTATGTTTTTTCCTTTTAAATATTTTTCATTTAATTTATCAGAACCATTTAAGATATTGTTAATTAAAACAGTTAAAATGAAAACTAATTGTATCACATAAATGCCTACTATTATTTGAAAATAATATGTTGGTACTCCTGCTCCTAATAAATCTAATATTCCTCCAAAACCTTGAGCTTGTGGTCCTGTTTCTGCTCCAACCTGTTTTGGTATTATACCACTTAATTTACTGATAATCACACTTATCATTGAACTAATTCCAATTACAATTCCTGCAATAGTTGGTGCTAAGAAATTTACTTGAGATCTCATTGAAGATACAACATCTGATAAAAGATCTTTTAATCTTTCATCAACCTTATGAATTTCCTTTATATATTGGGAAATGCTAACAAGTGATTGTGCTGCTACTTTTGGTCCTTTTTTAATTGATTGAACTAATACTTTCATTGAACTTTCTATTATATTTGAAGGAAAATAAACTAATGCTCCATGTTTTTTATCAAATATTGCTTTTTCAACACTCATTCCAAGCCTTGTAATATTTTCTGATACTTGATTCATGAAACGTCCTGAAACAGTATCTTGCATTGTGGATGCAACTTTTCCAAATGCAATCTCTGCTGGATAACCATCAGCTAATCTATTACCCAATTGGAACATAGCAGAAGCAAATTCCTTTTCTAATTCTTTTGCTCTTCTTCTTATCTTCATTACATTACTAGACTTTAATTTATAATAAACACCAAAACTAATTCCTACTGCTAAAACAATGAATATACTTAATAAAGAAGATAAGCTCCCATAAGGACCTTCTTGTTTTCCTGCTACTTCTTTATAATCTAAAAGACAAAATATTTTATTACAATAAAAATTAGAATCAATATTTGTATCAATCTTTTTAGGTGCCATAATACCAAATGTTTCAAATGAACTTATGGTTTTTCCATCAGGAGTTTCTACTTGTG
>CAYWFN010000170.1:0-2761 GCA_964457715.1 uncultured Methanosarcinales archaeon
TTTTGTTGGATAGTTTTTGTTCTTCTATCACAAAAGTCTTGGCACTTGTCGCAAGGATAATCTGCAAGTGCTCTACATATTTTTTGGTTTCCATCTGTGCCAGTATAACTGCAACATTCTTTATAATCATCTAAAACCAAGTTATTTCCATCATCCATTTTTATGAATTCCATTATTGTTTCATTTGTTTTTAATCCTATTAGAATTCCAATTATGAATAAGCATAATATAAATATCAATTTCCAAAATAATGTTTTCTTTTTCATTTTCTTTTTTTAGTGAAACTGCTTCGCTCAAACTTTCCATTTGATTTATTGTCACTTGGAAAGTCCTGATGGTCTGTCATAAATCAAAGATTTATGATCATGATCAGAAATGTTCCACATTTCTGAAATTACGATCCTCAAGGTTTTCGCTGGTCTTACAGACAGCAGTTTCATTTTAATAAACAATAGCAATAGTTACACTCTTTATTTGATTAAATCTTACTTTTCCAGGATCTGTGAAAAAATTATTATCTCCTTTTAGTTTAGCATACCAACCTTTTTTATCTTTTTTAGTTTCAACAACTCTGTGAATTATAATTCCATCAGAGTATCTTGATTGATATGAGACGATATCTCCTTTGTGAATGTCATCAGTTAATTTAGGAATAATTTGTATAGTGTTTGCTCCTTTATCAAACACAGGATCCATTGAATTAGTATCTGTAAAAGATGCCCACCTTGGTTCATTTACTTTGATAATTACTTGATCTTTTGAAATTATTATATCTTTTTCATCTATATGATTAAATGGTGATGCTTTTTCTGGGCTAATTTTCCCAGATAATAATATTTCTCTATTTGAAAACACAAAACCTATTAAAAATCCTATGGATATGATTATTATAAACAGTACTATAGCTGGTAATTTATCCATTATTTTCATTTTATCTTATCAAGTAAAATATATTTTGTTGTTACTCCAAATCCTATAAAGTAAAATAATATATTTATTACAAAGAATATAAAAAAGATTATCCTTATAAATATATCTTTAAAATTGGCTATTCCTAATAAATAATATGATGATATGCTAATAAAATAATTGTAAACATATATAAAAATGAATATTAATATAAATATTGTTAATCCTAAATTTGCTATTTTATAAAAAGTATTATTTTGATTTAATAAATAAATAGTTATTAGTATTATTAATGCAAGAACACAAATTATATTTGCTAAGTTAAAATTATGTATCCTTTGTGTAATTATGTCTACTCCTGCATAAGTTTTTTCTAATCTACTTATTCTGAATAATGGCATTGCTAATAAAACAAATAATGATGAATATGATAGTGGCAAACACCATTTGGGGAAATTTGATTTTTTGTTTCTAAATATTTTCATCCAAAGATAAAATGGTGTTAATAATACTACACTTATTGCAATTAGATTAAATAAATATATTAATGTTACACTTATTGGATTGCTTATTGTTAAATCTTTTAAAAATAATGTTATTATCGGTGTGTATGTTGTTTGTTGTGTTGATGCTAAATAATTGGTAGAAAAATGCCCTGTTAAATATGGTATTATGAAAAAAAAGAAATCTGATAATAAATGCAATACTAAAAAAAATGAAACTGCTAATAATATTCTTTTTGTATGAAACATTCTTATTATTTTTTCATATACTTTTTCTAAGGATTCATGTACTTTTCTAAAAAAGTTATTTGGTTGAAATCTTTTTCTATTTAATGAAAGTAGCATGTAAGTAAAAATTATTATTATTAATAAGGGTCCATGTATTATTAATACTAACCATTCTATTGCAAGATTAAAAACTATTATGTAGAATGTAAGAAGAACAATAAAAGATACTATAAATCTTATGAATATATCAGCACCTCTTAATCTTTTATATTCTTTTATAAGATGCATTAAACTATTTTTACCTATTTTTACAAAGCAGAAATATGCTGATGCTAATAATATAATTATTGTTCCAATTATCATGCCTGAATATTGAATCTTGTTACTGTATTCCAATATGAATTTAAATAAATCTTGAAACAAACTTATTGTTGAAAATTGTTCAAAGTTTTTTGGTACAAGATCTATAATGTTTTTTATTGATAAACTTAGATAACCAATCAAAATAAATATGTCCATAGGTTTGTACTTGCTTCCAAATATCAGATATGATGTACTAAGTTTGTAAAATAAATAACAAAATAACATTACTGATATTAGTTTGAGAATAAAACTCATTTCTATAGATAGAAGATGAAATGATTCAAATATGCTAAAAATAATTAATAATCCTAATACAAAACTTGATAGAATTTTCACTAGGTTCCTCTTTTTTTTATTCATGTATTTATTTTTTATTTATATATATTTAAAGGTTGTTGTAGAAATTGTCTTAATTTGTGTTTACTTTCCAGTAGTACATAGACCGAAACATTTATAAATGAAATTTACTTACCTAATAGTTATGATTGTACAGAAGGAGTTATTAAATAGAATTCAGGATTTGGGGCTGAATTCATATGAAGCAAAGATATGGACTGCTTTGTTATCAAGGGGGATATCAAGTGCTGGTGAACTTAGTGATATAGCTAATGTTCCAAGGTCACGAGCTTACGACGTTCTAGAATCTTTAGAAAAAAAAGGATTTGTTATTATGAAATTGGGAAAGCCAATTAAATATATTGCAGTTGATCCTAGTGAAGTTGTGTTTAGAGTTAAAAAAAGAATTGAACTAGATTCTG
>CAYWFN010000171.1:0-2753 GCA_964457715.1 uncultured Methanosarcinales archaeon
TCTCCTGGTTGTGCATTTTTTGGAAGATATTTATTAGTAGAATCTTCTTTTGTACATCCTGCTAAACCAAATGTTAAGAGTAATGCACAGATTGTTCCTATTTTGTTTATTGTTTTCATTTGTTTTCACCTTTTAGTTGTTTTGTAATTATGTTAACTGTGTCTAATGCATTATTTAGATTTTGAATTTCTAAATCCAACATTTCACCAATGTCTGCTCCAAAATAATTATACCTTCTTGCTACAGTCTTGTAAAAATTTAATTCATCTTCTGCATAAGTCTTTGCCCATTGATCAAACAAAAATAAATCTTTGTGAGAAGCAATTATATAGGGTGATACACTATAATTCATCAATGTTCCAGTAATCTCATCCTCAACTTCTTGTGCAAACATTTGTATTCTATGGAAATTATCTTCATTATCACCTAGAATTACATCATAATGCATGCTTGGTGCAATAGTTTTTTTGTAACTATTTCCATGATATATTAATGTGATTTCCACACCATTCACTGTTGTATTTTCCCAATTATTTCCACAATAATCTTCATAAGAATCATGTATTTTTTGTGAAATCCTTGTTGCAACTAATGCATTATGTAGTTTTGATATGCTTTTTTCTAAATCAAAATATAAATTTTTTATTTCATCTTCTTTTTCTTTTGGAATCATGTCTTTTGTAAACTTTTCAGAATCTGGTTTTTCTATTACTGGTCTTACTTGTTCTTCTTCATCCTGGTTAGTTTTAGTATAAACAGATGGTTCTGAACTAGAGAAGTGTATGGTATAATTAGGTTCAGAATTTACTGGTTGTGTTGCATAAAGTGCACCTATTAATGAACAGATTGTTGCGATTTTTTTTATAGTTTTCATTATGTTTCTACCTTTATTCCATTTGAGCCATCTCAAGAGCTAATCTATAATCACTGAGTAAAGCTTCTGGTGCTGTATATCTTAGTTCTCTAGATCTTTTTTCATAGATTTGTTTAAGATTTTCAACAAATTTGTTGTCATCTACTTTAGTTAATATTGCAAAGAATGTACCAAAGTATAATCCCATCTTAGCATTTTTTACATAAGCTTCATGTTCTAATGAGAAATTATTTTCTATCCAGTTACTTGCATCTTTTACATTAGGGTTAGATTTTAATGTTTTGATTACCATGTCACCTAAGTCATGTTCTAGTGTTTGTTCTTCTTGTTTTTTATCTTCTTGTTCCATTTTGTTTTCACCTTCCTATTTTTCTATCATCGCTCTTTTTTTGTGGGGATTGTACAAAGGAATGTTTGTCCTTAGTTGGTGAGAATTTTGGAAATATAAGTATGTTTAGGCAGTATAAGTATTATAGATACGTATATACTTATTTCATGTTTTTATACGTATTTTCCGAAAGGTTTATATATTAGTTATTACTTCTCAGTAATAAAATGATAAGAAAAGTAACAAAAGTAGGACAATCATCTTTATGCATTGCTTTGCCTAGTAAATGGGTAAAAGCACAAGGTATAGAAAAAGGGCATGAGGTTAATTTAGTAGAAAAAGATGGTGGTTTGGCTATTGTGAATGGTTGTAGTAAGGGTATTAAGAAGTGTATATTTGATACAAGAAAACTTAAGAAATTCTATAGTAATTATTTACATTGTTTATATAAAGCAGGTTATGATGAAATCAAGATATTATTTAATGATCCTGCTGTATTAGAATTAATCAATAAAAAGATTAAGTATTTAATGGGTTTTGAGATAATTGATCAAACAAAGGATTCTATTACATTAAGAGATATATCTGAAAAAACATCATTAAAATTTGATTCTGTATTAAGAAGATCATTTTTGATAACATTAGAATTAGCAGAATCTATGCCTAATGCTATAAAGAATAATGATTCTAGTGAATTAAGAAATATAAGAGAATTAGAGTCTGGTAATAATATGTTTAATGAGTTCTTAAGAAGACAATGTATGAGTAAATCAAATATTAGTAATCAGGAAGCTGTTAATTTATTTGGATTGACAACTGTTTTAGAAATGATTGCTGATTATTATAAATATATAATTGATTATTTATTAAATAATAAAAAAATAAAAATTAATGATAAAGTTATTTGTTTTTTTAAAGAAGTTTCTGAATATATAAGACTAAGTTATGATCTATTTTATAAGTTTGATTTAGATAAAGTTCAGAATCTAAATAAACAAAAAAGTGTTTTATTAAAAAAGGCACATAAATTAATAGAAAAAGGTTCTAATCATGAAGCATTTGTTGTTTCTAATTTGATTGATGTTATTTGTTTAGCATGTGATGTGAGTGGTCCTGTATTAAGGCTGAATTTTAAAGATTTTGTAGAAGTTGAGTGATTTTATACATATAATTCTGGTGGTACATGATGTTCTGTAATACCTAAGTTTAATTCTTTTGATACTTCAAGGAATTCTTGAACTAGTTCTCTTCTTCTATATTTATCTGTTTCTGGTTTTTCAAGTTCTCTGAATATTTTAAATATTGGTTCAATGTCTCCTTGTTTACCATTTGCTATATAATTCATATAAGCTTGTTTTGACAAATAAAATGATAATGTCTTTATATATTCTGAATCCTTTAATTCTAAACTTAGGTCTCTGTCAATAATTTTTTTTATTTCTCTGTAATGCATGCCTTCACTTGTTGGTGTTTCTATATTTTCTTTTACATGTTCTAGAATTTCATTATTTACTCTTTTAATTGAGTTTCCTAATCTCTCCTTTCTTTCTG
>CAYWFN010000172.1:0-2740 GCA_964457715.1 uncultured Methanosarcinales archaeon
TTTATTCTGATAAGGATGTTGCAAAAAACTTTGGTTTGAAACAAGAGTATACTGGAAGTGTTAAAGTAAGAAATATACTACGAAATAAAACTGCTAAAGAATTTTATAGAGGTAAAGGTATTTTATTAGATGTGGGTTGTGGTAATGGTTTATTACTTGAGAAAATATGTAAATTGAATAAGAATTTATTTGTTATTGGATTAGATATTTCTGAAGCAATGATAAATGAATCAAAAAAAAGATTAAAAGATTATGAAAATATTTGTTTTGTTATTGCTTCTGCAACAAATTTGCCTTTTAATGATAAAATGATTGATTTTTGTTCATGTATTGATACTTTAAAGAATCTAAAACCCAAAGTCCAACATTCTATGATTGATGAACTTTTGAGGGTAACTAATAAAATATTGGTTATTGAGGTTTTGGTTTATACTATTTTAGATTCTATAATCTCTTATTCTAATCGTCTCTTAAAGAGTTTGGGGTTTAAACAACAGGTTATAGGGAATGAAATGATTAGAGTTTTTGTGAAGAAACTAAATCTTAATAAATTAATTAAAAAATTAAAAAACAATTCCAAAAGGATTAAGGTAAAATCTGTAGTCCCATTACTCAATTGGAAGATAATAAAAATAAAATGTTAATAGCACAACAAAAATTAAATACATTGAAGATCAAAGATTTAATATTTAATAGGTGGGGGCCTCAAAAACTTAAGGATATTATACAAACATTTATTCCATCACAAAACAAATATATTTATTGGGTTGGTTCTGGCAGATGTGCTTTAAGATATATTTTAGAAAATATAAAATTAAAACATTGTTTTAAAGACGCTGAATTAAGAGTTGGTTTGCCAGGTTTTACATGTCATGTAGTATTAGATTCAATACTTAGAGCAAAATGTAAGCCTGTTTTTATTGATTCAAAAGAAGTTATATCTATTCCTAATCTTAAGAAAAGTATATCCAAAATTGGTGCTTTAATTTTACCATATAATTTTGGTTTTTTGCCTGATTTTGACAAGATTCAAAAGATTTGTAAAAAGAATAATATAATATTAATTGAAGATTGTGCTCAAGCACTTGGTTCCTCATTTAAAGGGCAGCTTGCTGGTTCTTTTGGTGATTATAGCTTCTATAGTTTTGGAATTAGTAAAAACATAGGTTTTTTAGGTGGATTAATATTAAGTAAGGATAAATTGAATATATTACCTACATCAAATTATCCTATTTCTAAAGTTGTGAATATTTCTTTAAGATCTATTTTATCAAACTTATTTTTTAGTCCATATATATACAAATATGCTAACTTGTTATTGAAAAGTGAATTACAAAAACAACAAGAACCATTAGACTACAAATTACCTAAACTTTGTCAAAGAGTAGTTACAAATATGTTTGAGAATTATGAATCTGTATTAAATGTTAGAATAAGTAATGCTAAATTAGCTATTAATGAATTAAGAGGGGTTATTGATTTTATTGAACCAATAAAAAATTCAAATCCTTCTTGGTTATATTTTGTTTTATTACCTAAGAATAGAAGTTATTTTATTAAAAAATTAAAAAAAGAGAATGTTGAAATTATGCCACTTTTAACATATAAAGATTTAAGTAAAAAAGGAATATTGGCAAATAAAATTGAAAAACAAAATTGTTGCTTTGCATTGTATAGGCCAAGGTGGGAAATTGAATTTATAATTAAAAAAATAAAGAAAGTTTGTAAGAATAAAGATTGAGGAAAATTAATGGAAATAATAGAATTAGACCAAAATAATGAAACAAATCTTGAGATATGGACTAATTTTTTAGATAATTATCCACATTTAATCATACACACACCAAAATATAAAGAATTTCTTGAAAAAACATTTCAAAAAACAAAAATTGAATATTTAGCAGTGATTATAGATGATGAAATAAAAATAATTCTACCGATAAATCTTATTTCACATTCAGATTTTATAAGTAATTTTATTTTAGATAACAAAATAGTTTCTTCCGCATTCTTAGAATATGGTTCATTTTCAGGAGAAGTAAATCAAGTTTATGTTGATGAAATACTTAATCATATTCATCAGAATTATTCAAGAGATTTTGATTATTTAGAAATAAGGCAGGGTTTAGAGAATTTTAATAAGTTTCTTGAGAAAAACTTAATAAGAAAACAGGAATATAAAAGATTTGAATTAAAACTTATTGATTTAGAAACTAATTGGAAATTAATTCAAAAAGAAAAAAGAAAAGCGATAAAGAAATCAGAAAAAGAAGGTGTGATTGTAAAAGAAATAAATAATGAACAACTTGATGAAATTTATAATCTTTATTCAAAAAATATGAAATCATTTGGCAGTCCTTCTTTTCCAAAACAATATTTTGAAAACTTTTTCAATTTACAGCTAGGTAAATGTTTTGGTGCTTATTATAATAATAATCTTATTTCATTTTTATTAGGGTTTTGTTATAAAGAAACAATTCATTTGATTATAGCAGTATCTGATCCTAAATTTAGTTGGTCGAGATGTAATGATGCTGTTCATTGGAATTTTATTAAGTATGGCATAAGAAATAACTTTAATATAGTTGATTTTGGTCGTGTTCGACCTGAAAGTGGGCAATTTAATTATAAGAAAAAATGGGGTTGTGAATTAAAAGATCTTGATCATTTTTATGATCTTTATAATGTTGATAAATTACCTGATGAAGACCCTAGTTCTGGTAAGTTTAAATTTTTATCA
>CAYWFN010000173.1:0-2725 GCA_964457715.1 uncultured Methanosarcinales archaeon
CAAACTAATTGTAATCATTTTGGATTAGTTGAAAATGGTTATTATTATAATACAAATCAAATAAAATCATCTATTAAAAGATCTAAAAAAAGTCTTGAATCATTTCTTGAAAAATTGTTTAATAAAGATCTTAAAATGGGATAATAAAATGCTAAAAACAATACCATTAATGAAAGCAAGCTTGAAAAGGTTTTTACGAGACTGGAAAGCTATATTCTTATTAATAGTATTCCCATTATTATTAATTACTGTAGTGTTTATGTCTTTTAATCCTGCTGGTTTGAGAAAAGTTCCTGTGGGTATAATTGGACATTCTGATCAATTAAATATAGAAGATTATAAAGATCAGTTAACTTATTTAGAAATGACCAGGTTTAATAAAATTGAAGATTGTATTCTTGATTTAAAAAGTTATAATTCTTATGTTTGTATTGAAATAATTGATCTAGAATATAAGGAAGGTGCAATTCTTAATGTACATTATGATAATACTAGAGAACCAATCATATGGGAAATAATTGAAAGAATTAAATCAACAGTTGATTATTTTCAAGAAGAAATATCTAAAGATATGGCAACAGATTTTCTTTCTGTATTAAGTGATACAGGAAACAAGATTGATTCTTTTAAATTTAATTTGATTAATACTCATGGTAAAATTGATGAATATATTTATGAAGCAGATGGATCAATCACCAGATTAGAAAATGCAAGAACAGATGTTGAAATCACATTAGATCAAATGGACAGAGATATTGATTCTGTTAGATTAGCAAAAAGACACATTGTAGATGAAAAAGATAGATTTAGTTCAGATTCATCTTATTATTTAGGTTTTCTTGATTCAAATATGTATGGAGTAGATTCTTTAAGACAAAGAATTAACCAATATGATAGATACTTAGATGCATCATTAGTAAGTATTGATCAAAGAATAGATTCATATGAGACAATGAGTAGGAAAGGTCGACAACATATGAATGAAATTGATGATAGTATTGTTAAACTTAATCAAGTTAAACAAGAACTTATAGATTATAAAATTCAATTAAGGGAAGTTCAAAAAGAATTAGATGAGATTCAATCAAGATTTAGAGATTATAAGAATTTTGATGTTGAAACTTTGATAAATCCAATAGTGATTAATAACAGACCTGTATTTGTTTCATATTTTAATCAAGATGAAAAAGTTGCAGAATCATTTAATCTTATGAGTTTGCAAACAATATTCCCTATGATCTTATTATTGATTGTATTGTTTATATCATTATTAATATCAAGCTTTATGTGTCTTAAAGATATTAATTCTTCAGCAAATAAAAGAATCAGGTTAATAAAAGGAGTATTTTTCCCTGAAATATTTTCTGTTTATTTTTCTTCATTTGTGGTTATATTTGTACCCTTATTTTGTGTTCTTGCTCTAGGAGATTTCATATTCAAGATACCTATATTTTATAATTCTGATAAAATATTTGTTTTAATATTTTTGCTTACTAGTTGTTTTATTTTAATGGGAATGATATTTGCTTATCTTATTAAAAAAGAATCAATCACTCTTTTAATAAGTACATTTATGTTAGTTTTCCTAATCTTTTTTTCAGGATTCTTATTACCTATTGAAAGAATGAGTTATTTTTCTGCAGTATTAGCTAGTAATTTTCCTGGAAAAATTGCTTTAACTGCTTTTAGTAAAGTAGTATTTTATAATGCGGGGTTTGTTCATATTGGCTATGATCTATTATCATTAGGTATATGGGTTTGGTGTTTGTTTGTTCTAGTAGTATTAGTTAAGAAATGGAAAAGAAGATAGAAAGGTTTTTATATTGTGGTTGTTAGTTATTTTATATTAGAGGTGGTAATATGAAAAAACTATGTGTCTTAATGCTTATTATTCTAATTATAGTAGTAGGATGTACTCCTAAAGGTGGTGTTAAACCTAAATCAAAAGCTGAGTTTAATTGTGATAAGTTTGGTACAGAAGTTATGTATCATGATGCCTGTTTATTGAGAAAAGCTATGGCATACAAAGATATTTCTGTGTGTGATGAAATGACTGATGAAGAGGCTAAAGATAGTTGTTATATGACATTTGCTTATTATAAAAAAGATATAAGTATTTGTGAAAAAGTAAGCGAATCTGAAAAAATAAGATGTATGAATAATCTAGGATTGAGTAGTGATGAATGTTTAAAAGATTATGATTGTGAAGACATCATATGGAATTTAAATGAAGATGAAAATTGGTGTAGTTCTTTAGAAGGTCTAAATCAAATCGATTGTTTTCAAGCATTAGCAATAATAAATGGTGATAAATCTATTTGTAATAAAATTCCTGTTACAAATGAATTTGGTGAAGATGATGTAGCACAAGGATGTTTAATGTCGGTTGCTATAATGACAGCAAATGCTGAAATTTGTAATGAACTTGGAGATCCTGAATCTGAAGATCTCTTTAAAGGTATGTGTTTAGGATATTTACTTATGTTTACAGGAGATAAATCTATTTGTAATTATTTTGATGAAGAAGACAGAGAAGATTGTTTAACTTATGATCCAAAAGATGATTATTAAATAAAAAGGTGATATAAAATGAAGAAAATAATGGTTTTAATTGTTTTAGTTTTGGTTTTTATTGTAGGATGTACACCCGAAGTTATAGATCCTATATTAGGTAATAAACAAAAGTTTAATTGTGGGAAATATGGTGAAGATACTATGCATTCAC
>CAYWFN010000174.1:0-2718 GCA_964457715.1 uncultured Methanosarcinales archaeon
GATTTGGGGCTCTTTGTAGCTGTTGTCTTTGTTGTTCTGCTTCATCAAGCCTCCAATTCATAATTTCATTAAATAGTCTAAAATATTGTTTTCTGTTTAATTTAATTGCATAATCAAGTCTTTTGTTTAGAAGAGAATATCCAATACCATACAGAACAGCAATTCCTGATCCATTCATACCAATCTTATCTTGTATTTCACTTTTTTCTTTATGTAATTGGTTATCTCTTTCTTTCTTTTTATTGACATATTTATCAAATCCAATAAAAAAATTATGAATATTTAATTCAAGATTTCTAAGTTTTGTTAGGAATTGTAGTTGTTTCATTTTTTATTCAACCTGATACTCTAATAGATTTTTATCATGAAAGATGTCTTGTGTTTTTTTGTATCCTTGTTCTTCACAAGTACTAAATCCATTACATTTATCCATAGTTCCTTGAAAATATTTTTCAATGATGTTTGTTGCTTGTTGTTTTACTTCTAAACTAAGTCCTATTTTTATTTTCATGTTTTGTTTATATAGATCTAAATTTTTACTCTTAGGATGACCTATATTATCATTATTATGAATACATTTATTTAGATCTTTAACATAATGTAAACATTCCTGACCAAGCCTACAAATATTGGTCATAATATCATCTAATCTAGAATATGGAGAATTATATTTAATATGTTCAAAAATATGAATTATATTTTGGTGTAATGTTTTTCCTAGGAAGTGAATCATAGAAATTTCATGAAAGACAGATCCTAATTCTTCTATTTTTTCTGATTGATTATCTCTTGCTTGAGAATAAACATTTAATTTAGTGTTAAATTCTTTAGATTTTCCCATTAATTTTTGTGAACGCCAAAATAATGAATGAAAATATTGATCTTCATAAGTTCTACCTTTTAGTAATTTTAAAATGATATCTAAGTCTAAAAAAAGATCTTTTTGTTCCTCAATAGAATCACTAAAAAAATGATTAATTATTGAAAATTGTTCTAAATACCTTTCTTTTATTTGTGTTAATTTATCAATTGTTTCTTCAATAGGAGTATTAACTATTTGAAGATGTTGATCAAATAATTCAAAATATTCTAATGTGTTGATTGTTGATTGTATTACATCACCTACAGTAAAGGTTAGAGGAACTAATTTTGTTTCATAATCTGTAAATTCTTTTTTTTCAAGATTTGGTGCTTTGATTCCTAAAAAACATAAGATTTTTTCAAAAAAATTGTCAGGTTCTACAATTACATAAGTGATCTTTTGCACAGGACAAAGTTCTTCTTTCATTTCAGTCCCATTTACAAAAGGATTATTCTTAAATTCTTCATCAATGCATGCATAATCTAACTTTAAATTATCTAGTGCTTTTTTAATAGCATCTTTGTTTATTAATTCATCAATACTTTTATTATTAGAATCATCTGTAAAGCCCATCTTTATTACTGTAGGACATGAACTATAAAAATCATATTTCTCATCTAAGTTAGATAAGAATTGTTCAATATCAATTTCAGATTGTTTGTTTGTGTTTTTCATTTTAAATTATTTTTGTTTATTTCATATAAGTCCTAAACAGATATTGGTTTTATGTTTCATTTCTTGTGTTTGTTCAATCAAACTATCTAATTTGTATAATTGATCTGAAGTGTATTGTTTTTTATCTAAATTATTAGTTTCTAAATATTTTGCTAAGAATGAAATTGGAACTTGAGTAATAATAGAATTATCTCTATTAATGTACCTTGGTAAAGATCTTCTTCCTAATAATCCCCATAGATTTTTGTATGATTTTGGTTCTTTTTCATAAATTTCAATTGTTTCTGATTTAGGAATAAGTATAAACTTATAATTAATATCTGGTGGACCTATAGTTCGAGAGACTTCAACTACTCTGGAAATATAAATTGTGTTTCTTTTTAATAAACCCCAAAGATTTCTATATGAACAAGGTTCTAGTTCAGGATCTATCCTTTCCTCATCAAACATCTTATTAACTTTATCACAAACAACAAATTCATCTTGATATTCATCTAAAAGATCTGTTAATTCTTTTTCCTGTTCTGGGTCTAGTTGTGGTTTCATTTTATCTAATGAAAAGTAATGCCTTTTTCTAACATGATTATTTTTTGTTGCAAACTATAAACATGATCAATACATTCTTTTATTAAAGTTGAAGAATTTGAGATTGATTTGCTAAGTTTGCATGACTCTTCCAAAGAGTTTGTAACATTTATTGTGTTCTCAACTAAATCATCAATTAAAACCAACCAATCATTAGCTAGGTCTTTACGTTGTTCTAATGCTTGTAAATATTCTTTATCACCTGAACCATTATTTAATGAGTGATTAATTTCTTGTTCTAAACTTAAAGCATATTCTGCTACAGAGGTTCTAAAAGATACGAGTTGTTCATTATATTTATTAATAAGACCTTTATTTTCATTAAGAAGATGTATAGAAGTTTCTTGATCAATTTTGCTAGTTCTTTCATAATCCTGGATAGCGCTTTCAATCATCTTGTTATAATTATCAATATTCTTTTTTGTAGAGTTTAATTCTTCTAATTCTTTATCAAATTTTTTTAATTTATTCATTTTATTATTTTCTATTAAAACTAAAATAATCTTAATATAAGTTATCTATATGAAACCAAAGGATTTCCGAGATTGTGTTGGATTATAGAATCTGGATGACGTTGATCAGCATCTAATTCTATA
>CAYWFN010000175.1:0-2712 GCA_964457715.1 uncultured Methanosarcinales archaeon
TTAAATATTATCTTTTCCTGATATTCTAGTTCTTGTGGTATTTCGTATGGCATTTTATTTTCCGAATTGTGTTAATGTTGTTTGTGATGCAGATGTAGCAGCTGAAGCAGCAGCACTTCCAGCTGGTCCTCCTGCAAAATATCCAGCAATTTTTGTTGCTCCTCTGCCAACATCACTTTTGACAACAGCAAAAACTGATTTTACAACCGCAAATAAAACAAGGATAATCATTGAGCTTGCTATCATTGAAAAAGCACTCATCATGGCAACAATCTTCAAATTTTCAAAGACAGGCAATTCCATTAATTTTGCAGTACAGAGTAAGATAATCGAATGAAAAAACGGAAGAAATATGACAATTCCTAGCACATTGATTATCAATTTTCCATAACTTTTTAGGAATGGGATAAAAAAGAAAAACAGACCTATAGGAAAAAATACAACACCCATCGATACAAGAAGGTATCTTAATGCAAAAAGTATTACTGTTGATACAAGTATTCCTGAATAAGGAGTATAAAATAATACCTGGTGTCCTATCATTGTATTACTATCAACACTTAGTATGAAAAGATTTGGGTCAATCAAATTATAAACTCCTGCTGTCATCAAAGTGGATAATTCTATTACTAATGAGTATATGAAAAAACTTGCCTGAACAAAAAATATCATAAGCACAATGTTCTTTATCCATTGTTTAGCTCTTTCTCTTTTTGCAGGATCATGCCCTGACAACATTATATTAAATCCTGCAAACATGATAAACAAACCATAAAACAATGAGATACAATAGATAATGATTATCCATATCTCTTTAAACAATGAAATGTCGACTGGTTGTGTCATGAAATATTTGATTGTATCAAGAAGAAGTTGCAATGGTTGGTTTAATATAGAAACTAGATAGCCAACTAGTTTTTCTGCAATACAAGATCCTAAATTAGTCAGACCACATTCAGTCATAGGAATACACCCCAATATTTTTTTAGTAGCTGGTAAAGTACATAATTTATACCAGAGAATATTGACAAATTAAAAAATAGATTCCATTTATCTTTTGCCTTGACATATATTACTTTTTCAGTTGAGTGGTCATTATAAGATGCAGTTATCTTATTTTGCAGTTCTTTGGCTGTAAATGAGACTTGGTCTTTAGCAACTTTTGTTGTGTCTGCATAATTGACTTCAATAAAAATATCATCTGGTTTCAGATCAACATTGATTATTTCATTTGCATCATATACTAGGTGGTCAGTTGATATAGATAAGTTTGGATTATCTGAATATAGATTGCAATCATAACTGTATGAATAGAAATGATTATCGAGCTTGATTGTGCAATCATGATCTTTAACAGTGAAATAATAAGTATCACCTTGTTTATCCATCACAAGATTGTTCACATCACTGGTCTCGTAATCATTAGATTTTAGTGTGATTATATCTTCATCAGTCCAGCTTAGATCATAGAACACTTTATAGTCTTGGTAATAAGCACTTGGTGTGGTCAATTCAAACCTTGTAAAATCTGAAGGTGTGAACTTAGCTTTCAGATTATAATCATTATCAATAACCTTAAAATCAATTTCTGGCTGTTTATCATATTTGGTGGCTTGAATTTCATCTGACACAGTTAATGAATTTGTTAAGTAGTTAGAATGTGAAAATTCACATGTGCCACAATATTCATCACACTCTCCATCATCATCACGATGACCACAACAATATTCATCCCATCTATAATGATTAACCTTTGTCTTAACATTAATGTTTAAATCTGATCTTATGTTATTATTTTCAGTTGGTTCAAACTCACTGTTAATCAGGTTATCATTGTTGTAATGTTTGACTGAATTACTGTTGTCTACTAGAGAATATGTTCTTTTGCAATCGCCGTATGAAGTGCTTGGATAGCTTGCATAATAATTATTAGGAATCTGCACTTTATAGTCATGCTTTGTTAGAATCTCTGTATTAGTCGGTATGAAAAGAGTGTTGTTGATCGCAACACTAGGTTCAAGATTAATAATCTTTATCCAAGCATCCTTTATTTGCCCTCTATCTCTACCATCTTCATCGTATTCAAGATTGGTGTTCCAGTCTGAGATTATGTTATAGTTTGGGCTAAGCTTTGAATCGTAGATTAGGTTAGAGATTACCAAATCCTTTTCATCTTCAGTTAGGTTTTCAAACTCACTACAATCTACTGAAACATCTGAACATTCAAATGCTAATGCTGGTGGTATTAGGATAAGAGCAAAGACTAATATCCAAGCTTTCATCATATCAACAGATTAACAACAAATGGTGCAGCCCATACTATGACAAGACCAATTATAACATATCCAGTCATGTGTTTTGCATTTTCACGTTTCTTTACATCCTGGCCTGAACTCATGTAAGTGATTCCAGCAAACAATAGCATGATCACTGCAATTGCTGAAGCTACATATTTGACGAAATTATAAATTTTCATTACTGGACTAAGTATTTCATCAAACTGTTCTTTGTCTTCATCAGAAATTTCTGTGTCAAGGTCCATTGCACTAACAAAAGTTGTCGCTAAAACCAAAAACAAAACCAATAAAAGCGTATATTTTATCATTCTACATTTCCCTCCATTCTTATTTTATCTAGCACCTCTATTTGGTTTTGAATATAGAATTGGATGATAGTCTGACTTTATATAATTTGTAGCGCTTTTGTAGCGCA
>CAYWFN010000176.1:0-2703 GCA_964457715.1 uncultured Methanosarcinales archaeon
CTGGTCGTGGCCCAACTGGAATTGCAGCTGCTAGTTTGTATGTTGCTGCTTTAATGAATAATGAGAAAAGAACTCAAAGAGAAGTTGCAGATGTAGCAGGTGTTACAGAAGTTACAATTAGAAACAGATACAAAGAATTACTTGACAAACTTAAATTAGAAAAAGAAATCAAGAACACAAAAAAGAAAAAGAAAAGAAGAAGGTAATTTTTTATTATTTATTTTTTCCTTTATATTGTTTTTTTTCTACACTAAAATCAAATTCTTCAATAAATTTATTTAATACCATATAGAAATTATTAGGATCATCATCTTCTATAAGTATTTCATCTAATATGTTTTTTAATTGTTTTCTAGTTTCCCATATATTTGTCTTATATGCTCTTGTTGCTTTTTCTTCTGTTATTTCTTCATTCTTAAATTCATTATATATTGCTTTGTCATTAATACTTTCTCTTATTAAAAGTTCTCTTATGTTTGGTTCATAATGATTAAAATTAATTTCATCTGGGCCATATAATTTTTCAAGATCTGCATGTTTTAAATATCTTATATCTTCAAGATCAGTAGAATGTACTACTTCTCCAACTTCAGTAATGTGCATATTATCTTCAAGTTCTATATAATACCTAATAGGTCTAAAAAAATCATTTTCTTTCCATACTTTTACACAATATAGTTGGCCATTATTATTATCTTGTATTTGATTTGGTTTTAAAAGATCTATAAAACCTCTTAACCTAATAGCATATCCAAGGAATTTGTGTGGATTTTCTTCATCAATTTCAAGATTATCTCCTTCACACATTTCAAAATGATTATTACTATCTATTAGAAATTTGTGGAATTTTTCATAACTTTTGTTTTCTATTTCTTCTTCTCTAAGATCAAAAGCAAGAAGACTTACTCTGTATGTTTGTATATAAGTTTTAAATTGTTCATATTCTTCATAAGGAATTCCAACAGCAATAAGGTCTATTTTAACAGTTTTTAAACACATTTCTTTTGTTTTATCTAAGAATTCATTAAATGATCTTACAACAAGAGTTTCTATATTTTCTTGATCTTCATAAAAATCCTCATCTTCATCATATTTTTCATCAATTTCTACATGTAAATTGTCTGCAACAATTTTATCAGCTTCATCATCTACTACAACATATTGTTCTTCTTCTTCTTCTACATTATCGTACATAATAATCTCCCCCACATATTAACAAAATAAATATATTGTATATAGGGTATATGCTTTTTTTATAAACATTTCGCTTTGTTTGCGCATATTTACTTTAATTCTTTTATAATCCTTAACATTTCAACAGCCTGCTTTGGATTACCTCTTCCAATTGGATAAAGGCAAGGAATTACTTTATATTCTTTACCATTAACTATTATACTATAAAACCTTACATTATTTGTAGAAACAACTTCTTTATAATACTTCTTTAACCCTATTGTTTCATTAACCAAAGCTCCAAACGGAATAAGACCAAAAGTTATAATATATTTAGGATCAACTAACTCAATTTCTTTAAGAAAGCTAGGTAAATATAGCTTGATTTGATCAGATTTAGGCAAATCAGCATTATGTCCTGTATTTTTTACAATATTAGTTATAAACAAACCTTTTTCAGATAAATAATCATACATTTTATCAGTAAACTCATAATCCCAATTATTTTCATTATTCAAAATATGATCCATAAGAGAATCATCAATTAAACCAGCTCTTTCAAATTCAATCCATGGTCTTTTTCTGCCAATAAATGGAAACCTTTTACCTTTCCAATTAGGATCAGAACTTATATTACGTTTAGTTGGGTTGATAAAAACAATCATGAACTTTGGTTTAATTGCACCACCACCTAAAATAGGTTGAAGTTCATTATCAGGATAATTCTCTTTAGTAATCTTTTCTACATGATTCCAAAGTTCTTGTAAAGAGTGGATATTATTTAATCCATTTAATTTATTCATAATTCTTTAAGAATATCTTGTTTGTTTTTAAACTTTTTCTGACATTCAAAACATATCAAATGTTTTTTACCTTTAGAATTCTTAACAATAGTACCAATTATCTTATTTAGAAATGTTTCTTGTATTTTGCTTTTACAAATACTACACTTTGCCATCATACATCAACAAACACTCTGTGTTTTTCTTGCCCTTTTATTTCTTTAAGAATTCTTTTGATTATTATTTTCTCTGGGTCAGGCATTAATTTTATTCTTTTCTTAACATCATCAAAACTTTCAAATGGTTTTTCTTTTCTTTCATCTAATATTTGCCACATATGTTTTTTACCTAAACCTGGTAATAATTCTAATTGATGCATTCTTGTTGATAATGATCTTGATTTATTAAAAAACTCTACAAATTTAGCTTCATTTTTCTTAACAAGGTCCTTTACAACAAACTCTAGTTCAGATGTAGCAGTTTTAGTTAATTTATCTACTTGTAATTTACCAATTATGTGATGTATTTTTTCTCTTTTACCTTCACCAATATAAACTTCTGCATAAGGTTGTAAAAATATATCTTTTTTAGGAACTAATTCAAGTAAAACAAAATGTTCTTTTCCTAGAGCCTGAACTATTGCAGTCTTTCTATGACTTGGTCTTTTATCAAATGGATAACCATTTGGCAAAAAATCAAGCACAATTACAACTTCTTCTTTAGTTTTTCCATCCATATTCATTTCACT
>CAYWFN010000177.1:0-2373 GCA_964457715.1 uncultured Methanosarcinales archaeon
ATTATATAAGTCCTTTGCAAGAAAAAAACAAAAAATTCACTAAATAAGAGGAGATTCCCACAAAGAAGAAACATTCAATAAAGTAAGAAAAATCTTAAGAGGAAGAGAGATAGATTTTTTATTTATAGACGGAGACCATACGTATACGGGGATAAAAAAAGATTTTAAAACATATAGCAAGTTAGTGGGAAAAGAAGGAATAATGGGGTTTCATGATATTGCAATTCACCCCAAAAATTCTCGTTGCAATGTAAGAAAATTTTGGAAAGAGTTAAAAAATAAAAGTAAAAAGGAAATAATTGAAAATAGGAAGCAAGGATGGGGGGGAATAGGAGTAATTAGAAAGGATTAAGAGCTTTCTAAAATTATACTATCTGCACATAAAAGTATTATAATTCACAAATCTTTTAAAGTTTATTCAATGGCCATAAATATATTAAAATGGATATTAAATTAGAAATATTAGAAAAGCCAGATAAAGATTGGAATAAAAGAGTTCTTGAAAACAAGGGAGATATATATCAGACAACTGCATATGCCCAATTTCAAGAGGAATGTCTTGGGATGAAATCAATATATTTGCTAGTAAAAGAAAATTCAAAAATTATAGGACAATTAGTAATTACCCATGGCCCCCGTTTTGCAAAATATTTAAGAAATAAATCAAAAAAAACATATAGGTTAGCTGAAAAACATCTTAAGATCTATACTTTTATCAGAGGCCCCATAATTATTAATAAAAAAAAGAAAAAACAAATTTATTCTTTCATCCTAGATTATTTAGAAAATCTTGGAAAGAAGAAAGCGTTTATGATGCAAGATATTTCCCTTCCCCTGAATGAAACAGAAGAAATATACAAATTATTTTATAAGAAAGGTTTTTACTCTGATTCTTGGGGGACTGTTGTTGTAGATACTACAAAATCAGAAGAAGAATTATGGAAAGATGTTTCAAGATCCCATAGAAGAAGCATTAGAAAAGGAAGAAAACAAGAATTAGTAGTTAAAGAAGCAAAAACAAAGAAAGATTACAATACAGCAATCTCAATAATAAGAGATATGGCTAAAAGAAATAAAATATTTGCACATTCTAAAAATTACTACCCTACTTTTTTTAAGATTTTAACTGAAAATAAAATGGGAAAAGTTTTATTTATTGAAAAAGATGGAAAAGGTATAGCCACAATAACTCTTTATCTTTCTGGGAAAAAAGCAATACAAACATTAATTGCACACACAGATTATAGTATGAAAAAAGGATACTATGGGGTAGATTTTTTAGAGTGGCATATTATTAAATGGTGCCATGAGAATGGATATGAAACCTATGATCTTGCAGGCATACGTCCAGACAGCAAGGAAGAAAAAGAAGCAGGATTAAGATATTACAAAACAAAATGGGGGGGTGAGGCTATTAGATACCCTTATTTTTCTAAGAATTATTCCAAAACAAAAAAAGCAGTAGTTAATTTATTAATGAAAAGAAAGAAAAAACTAGTTACAAGATGGAAATAATTATTTTACCCAAGGTTTAAGATCTTTTTTTATAACCTTACTTAATCTAAGAACATCCTTCTGAAAATCTTTCTTAATCCTTTTCTCTATCTTTGGATTAACCTGTTTTTTTATACCCCTTTTGATATTAAAATTTCTAATAGAATTTCTAATCTTTCTAGGAAAAAGAAATTTTAATGTTTTAATCATTCCTGTGGGAAGCTCCTCTGTTTTTCTAATTGTTTTCATCAGGGCCCTACTTCTTAATTCCTTGCGGACATTATACATTTCCAGATTTGGTTTAAAGAGAGGGGATACCCCCAAAAATGCCAAAACATTTTTGTAAACACCCAAAGGATCTTTTTTTAATTCATCTTGTAAAACAACAATAACATTTTTCTTACCAAAAGTTTTCATACATTTTTCCACATTATTATAAGTTTTTCTTAAAAGATAAGTATAATATACCATTTCTTTTTCAGAAGTTATTTGGGGATTTTTTCTCCCTTTCATCCTTTGTTTTTCAGCATCTAAAGCTTTTTTCAAGTCTTTTATACTCTCATATCCCCCAATAACAGTATAGTGGTGCAGAGAAGCAATGAAATCAACAGGATTTCTTAACATGATTAAAACTTTTGGTTTACCAATCTTTTTCTTAATTTCTTTAAGAGCAACATCAGAGTAAATATAGGTGGGGGTAGCATCCCCAATAATTTTTTCATCTTTAACATCTTTAAAAAGCTGAAGATAATCTTTCCATTTTCCATACTTACTTTTTAGATTTCCACGCGGTTTAAGATCTTTTCGAAAATAAAGTGGTTCTTTAACCGGGCACATAAAGATTTCAGGATGATCTTTTAAATAATAATACATTGAACT
>CAYWFN010000177.1:2431-2668 GCA_964457715.1 uncultured Methanosarcinales archaeon
AAGTTTGGTTTTACCAGTTTTTTCATAATTTAAGATTATCTGCAATACTTATAAATTTTTATGATATAATTTAGTTTCATAATCTTTATAAACTACTAGTAACACTAGTATAACATGAAAAAGGCAGTATGGGAAAATAAATCCAATGGACAGCTATGTGTCACAAATCCAAAAGGATCTGGGATAAAAGGGGGAGACATAGTCAATATAGAAAAAGAAAAAGTAAAAACAATTGTT
>CAYWFN010000178.1:0-2651 GCA_964457715.1 uncultured Methanosarcinales archaeon
TCTGTTTCTCTTTCACCATCAAAGATTATCTGATTATTACTTAGTTCAAGATCATATGCTATTGACTCTTCTTTTGCTGTAAAAGAAGTAAAATGTTCTACTGTGAAAATTAAAGTTCCAGTTAATTTATCATATGATTTAATTTCACAAAAATCACAAATATTGTTTATATCATTCTTATTAGTTGTAAAACCTTGGTCATAGTATATTATTGGTGTATCAACTGAAGATACTTTCATTGTAATTGTTGCTGGTTTGTTTAATGCTGTTAATTGTTCTGTATTTATTGCTATTAGATTTTCTTTAATTTCTATATTATTATCAATATCTAATACATTACTTAAATCAATTGTTTGATCTCCAAAATCTATTTCTCCTTTATTTGTTGAAGTGATCTTAACATTTTCTGCTTTATCTACTCCTGCTGCAATATTATAATCCATATTATAATCTTCGGTGATTGGTACTTTTGAAACTTTGATTGTCCAAGAATACTCAATTATATTTAATTTTGGATCTGTTATTTTAACTTTTATAGTATAAGTTCCAGGATCAAATAAATTTGCATTAAAAGCATAAGTATTGCTATTTGTAGATTGTTTTAATTTGTCACCAACATACCATTTAATTGATAAAGATTCTTCATCAGGATCATTAGCTATAATTGAAAATTGTTGAGTTTTATCATCATCAATTATTAATGATTGTTGTAATGGTAAAGGATTTGAGATTATGGGATTATCTAATTTATCATTGTTTACATTAATAGTTATTTCATTGCTTTCTAATTGAATATTATCACTTATTGCAATAAATTTTACTTTTCTTTGTCCAAAGAAATTATCTTGTGGAACTATTGTTGGTATTCCTGAACTACTAATAGAAATTTTAAGATTGTTTGTTTGTGTTGAAGAATATCTTAAATTTGAATCAGGATCTGAAAAATAATCATCTAAATCAATAAAAGTATAAGGTGTATCTTCTATCATTTCTATATTTGGTATATTTTTTAATAAAATAGGGGCATCATCTACACTTTCAATTACTATTGTAATATAATTTTCTGAAGAATTAGTACCATCAGATGTTGATACATAACATTTTGTATAAACACCACCAATCTTAGTTAGAATATCTATTGTTAATAATTCATTATTTGTTTGATCTAATTTACAATCTATTAATGAATCATCAAAATTAGTTACATTATAAGTGAATGAACTTTGTACAGAATCAATATCTGTTGTGTATTGTGTAAGATTGATTGTTTGTGATGATTGTTCAGGAATTGTTAATGTTTGAGTTGATAATATTGGTACATCATTCACATTATTAACAGTTATTTGTATAGTTTTTGTGTCATTTGAGTTATCTGTATCTTTAACCATGAATTCAACATTTTGTGTTCCAACATAATCATTAATTGGTGTCCATGTAATTGTTGCTTGTGATTGATTTGCTGCTTTTGTTATTGATAACAAATCTGACATATTAGAAGTGTATGTTAATAAATCTCCATGTTGTAAATCGGTATCATCAGCAGAAATAATAAATGATAATTCTGAATCCTCATCTATTACTTTATTTTGTATTGTTAAAAGAGATGGTTGTTCATTAAGATTATTTACAATTATTGGGATAGTTAAATTTGTACTAAGTTCACCATCATAGACAGTAAACTTGAAATTATGAGTTCCTACATTATCATTTGTAGGTATCCATTCAAAATAACCAGTAGTTTTGTTAATTGTTCCTAAGTCAGAATCTTTATAATATTCTAATTCTAAAATATCATCTTCATCTTCATCACTAGCTTTTATTGTAAAATTTATAAATTGGTCTTGGTTAATTGTAAGATTTAATGGAATTGATTCATAATCATTTAAACCATAAATAACAGGTGCATCATTTATTTTATTTGTTGTGTAAATATTAAATTGTTGATTTTTACAACTATTTTCTCTTGAAGAATTATCACAAACTGTAATTACAGCACCAAAGCATCCAGCATAATTAGCAACAGTCCATGACATTAATCCATTTTCATCAACTGAAAGACCATAATTTTTTGAACCTTGATCATTATCATAAGATAATAAATCTCCTTCATCCTGATCAGTAGCATTTATTTGTAATGTGTATAATTTATTATATTCACCATATTGTATTATTGAAAAATTATTATGTATTACTGGTGCATGGTTTGTGTTTATAAAAAAATCTACTTCTAAAAGAACAATATTTTCATCAAGATTTGTACATTCAAATCTTATTGCATTATGTGAAGGATCTTCAAAACTTAGTATTGTTGAATTTTGCATACTATTTGTAAAAAAAAGAATATAATCACCAGTATAATTTCTACTACCTTGGTTTAATCCATATGTACAATTTGAAATTTCATTAGTTGTCATATTAATTAATATATCTGTAGAATCATATGTAAAATCTTGAATTGGGCTTATTATATTTATTTGTGGTTCAGGATTATCATTTAATGTGTACAAAAAGTCATTAATTATATCATTAAATGGAAAAATTGCTATAACAAAACTTGAACAAATAATTAAACTTAGAACTAATAAAATTATACTTATCTCTTTTTTCATTTAAAATCATCCCCCATTTTTTAATTATTAAATTAAATATAT
>CAYWFN010000179.1:0-2636 GCA_964457715.1 uncultured Methanosarcinales archaeon
AAAAATTCCTTCACCAAGTGCTTTTGGATTTTTCACTGGAACCAAATAAGCATATTTTTTATGACTGAAAAATTTCTCAGTTAGGCCTGCTTTTGTAATAACACAGGGTACACCTACAGTTATCGCTTCAATAATTGTTGTGCTAAAACAATTTTCCAGATTACTTGAAGCTACAAACACATCTGAAACATTTAATATTGAATGGATATCTGTTCTAGGACCTGTAACAATTACATTTTCAGATATCTTCAATCTGATTATCTCTTTTTTAACTGAGTTCATAAGATGGCCGGTACCTACAATAAAGAATTTAATATTTCGTTTTTTTGATAGAACCTGTGGTATTGATCTTACAAATGTTAAAGGGTCTTTCATTGGCTCAAGCCTTCCAACAAAAGTAACAATTCCCTCATTTTTTATTTTAAATTCCTTTTTTATATCTTTGATATCTTTTTGATTAAATTTATCATAATCCAGCATATTTTTAATATCAAGAATGGGTTTATTCAGTTTAAATGATCTTATTTTATCTATTACATTCTGATGGGCTGTTGTAACAGCATCAACATGCTTTATTATAAATCTAGAAAGAACCTCAGGAGTTCCCCTCAAGCCACCGCCATGAACTGTAAGGATTAATGGTTTCTTAAAGATTATTTTTAGAGGAATTCCAACCAAAGCGGAAATTGTCCAGTGAGCATGGATAATATCACATTTTCTTGCTAAACCTATGCTTTTTATAAAAAAAGACAACAAAAAGAAAGGTGCTTGTATTCTTGACAATATGCTAGAATGAAATGATTCAATCATTCCGCCAGTATATGTCAATCTTTGCAGATTCCTTGGCAGAAAATAAATAAACCTGTGTATCCTTACTTTGTCCCTTATTTCAAATTTCTTAGCACCAGTCCCATCAGAAGTAAGCACAGTTACTTGGTATTTTTTAGCAATCTCTTTTGCAAATGAATGCATAAAAGGAACCCAACTATCATTTTTATCCCTAGAGTATGATGTAGCTAAAATTAAGATTTTCATTCTATGCTCAGGAAGAGTTACTGAAATATTTAATAGTTTCTTTCAATCCTTCTTGCAGTTCTACTTTGGGTTCCCATTCAAGCTTTTTCTTTGCAAAGCTTACATCCGGTCTTCTTTGCTTAGGGTCATCCTCAGGCAACTCTTTAAAAACAATTTTTGATTTTGATGAAGTTAGCTTAAGAATATTATTAGCCAATTCAAAAATCTTAAACTCAGTTGGATTACCAAGATTAATTGGCCCTATACAACCATCTTGATTCATCATCTTCACCATACCATCAATCATATCTGACACGTAACAAAAACTCCTTGTCTGCTTTCCATCGCCGTATACAGTCATATCTTTGCCTTCCAAAGCATGCGTAATGAAATTCGAGACAACCCTGCCATCATTGTTTGCCATTCTTGGACCATATGTATTAAATATCCTTACAACCCTTATATCAACTTTGTGTTGTCTGTGATAGTCAAACATTAGTGTTTCTGCGCATCTTTTGCCTTCGTCATAACACGCCCGTATACCAGTGCAATTTACATTGCCGAAATAACTCTCTTTTTGTGGGTGTTCTAGTGGGTTACCATAAACTTCAGACGTAGAGGCTTGCAGAATTCTTGCATTATGTTTCTTTGCCAAACCCAACATATTAATCGTACCTAGCACATTGGCTTTTATGGTCCTTATAGCATTAAACTGATAATGTACTGGAGAAGCAGGACACGCTAGATTATATACTCCGTCTATTTTTTCATTATCAAGAAACAAGGGTTCAATAATATCATGTTTAATAACCCTAAAATTAGGATTCTTCAAAAGATGTTTTATGTTTTTCTCACTACCTGTAAAAAAGTTATCGACACATATCACCATATTGGTCTCTATTAACCTATCACAAAGATGGCTACCAAGAAATCCTGCTCCGCCAGTTACCAGAATCTTTTTCATTTTAATTTATACTTCTTTCTAGCTTCTTCTAACTGCTCAAATGAGCCAATATCATACCATGCCTCTTTGGACATAAAAGCATATATTGTTTTTCTTTTATATAACCATTCTAAAAAAGACCCAGTTTTATCAGCACTATGACCTTCTTCCATATATACTGCTATATCTTTTATTGTTTCTTTTGTATATAAATAAATGCCAGTTGACGCAAGGGTTGATTTTGGATTTTCTGGTTTTTCTTCAAAATGGATAATCTGATTATCTCCATCTATACCAACAATACCATATTTTCTAGCTAAGTCTATATCTTTGACGTCGCATAGAGCTACAACGTTACTATTCTCTCTCTTGAATAAATCTGCCACTTCAACAAGAGAAAGCTCAAATAGGTTATCACCTGCAACGACCATTATATCATCACATATTTTTTCTTTCTTAATAACAAAATTAATGTCTCCTATGGCTCCCAATCTGTCTTCATTTGATTTTGTATCGTCATTTATTATTTTTATTTTCTTAGTAGAATTAAAATTACTAAGCCATTGTTTGATGTGTCTAAAAAATTTATTATTTGTAACAATAAATATCTCTTCTAATTCATTAATTTCCTCAAGCTTTGAAATTATATGCTCAATTATTGGTTTTCCTCTTACTTCTA
>CAYWFN010000180.1:0-2619 GCA_964457715.1 uncultured Methanosarcinales archaeon
GCTCATCCTACATATGGTGAAGATCCTGAAAATAAAACATTAGGTGCTATTTCTTTAGCTAGAGAAAATGGTATTACAGTATCATTGATTGGTATTAATCTAGATAAAAAAGGTGAAGAATTAGGTAGAAAGATGATTGAGATTAGTAATGGAAAATTCTGGAAAGTTAGAAATATTGATGAGTTGGATAAGATTGTGTTAGAAGATTATTACGGTGTTATGTAGTTGATATGATAAAAATGTCTCAAAATTAGGAATTTGTTTTAGCAAAATTCACTTTTAAGTGCTAAATTTCTTCAAGAAAGAGGTTTGCTATTTGAGAATAGCTATTCTTCTTCTTTGCCAGCAGATTCTTCAGATTCTTTTATTTGTTCTTGATCTTCTTGTTGTTTTGGTTTTTCTTCTAAATCACCAATCATTTCATCTACTTCTTTAACTTCTGCAGTTAGTTTTTCATCTTTGTGTTCATCTTTAGTTGCTTGTTTAAAGATTTTTTCTGTTTCTTGTTTTTCTTCTTTTTCTTGTCTTTCTAATCTTTCTTCTTTATATTCTTGTTTATTTATGTCATGCATTTCTGCTTCCATTTCTTGTACTCCTTTTCCTAAAGAATCTAATTGTGTTTGTTCAACTGATTTTTCTTCTTTTTTATCTTCTTGTTCCATAATATTCACCTCAGAGAATAAGTACTTTTGATTTATTTATAAAAGTTTGTCAATTTTATCTTAAGAATAAACAAGATCTTTGAATACATCAATTGCTCTTTGTCCATTTCTTACTAAATTTATTACAAAATCAAATGCTAGATCATGGAATCCATTATTTGCTGGATTTATTTGTATTATGTTTTTGCCAATTCCACCAATATTATGTTCTCTAATTGTGTCTAACCATGCTAATTCAAATGCAAATGCTTTTGCTTCTTCTTTTTTACCTAATAGACTTCTACCAAGTATGTGCCCAATTTCATGTCCAATTGTAACCATTACTTTATCTAAAGAATCCTCTTTAATAAAAATTTCATTTATTCTATTGTTTTTGTTTCTATTTATTGCAAATCCAACTATTCCTTGTACCCATTTACCACCAAATGTTTCATGGATTGTTTTTAATTCTTTATTATCACAAATTCTTATTAGAATATTATCTGGTATTTTGTTTCCTAATGTTTTTTCAAAACATTCTTCTACTAAATTCTGAATTTCTTGTGCTTTTCCTATGAATTTAGTTGGTAATCTATATGTATCAAGAAAGGATTCTGGATCAAATTGTCCTGCACCTAAAATATTGTGAGATATATTTTTTGTATTTGTTGTTTGTGGTGCAGAAGCATGGTATCTTGTGGTTGTGTTTCCTCTTGGCTGATATTGTTGTATTGGGGATGATTGTGGGGAATAAATATTAGAATTACCAATACCAAAATCCATTGGCATATATCCACAACCACATGAACCTATGCTATATCCTATTGAGTTTGATAAATACATTTTATGCAGCTTTTTGTAAATTATTTAAGTTTTCAATATATTCATTGATTATTTTTTTTGATAAAAGTTTTTTTGTTTTATAGTCTGTTACTATTCCATTTCTTATTCTATAACCTTTACCTTTGCTAAGTATTAAGATTTCATTATCTTTGATTATTATGTCTTTTGAAGACTTTGTATCTTTTGTGTTTTGATAGTAATTCATTTTTTATTACCTTTGTTATATTTGATTGCAGAATTTTCTAATGTAGAATATTTGATTGATTTTTTGTTTTGTACATTTTGTGGATTTGCTTGTAAATATGATCCTAACATGCTAAGATATTTTGACATTAAATCCATAATCATTGCACCCATATCAAACAACATCTGATATGAATTCTTATTTTCATCAAATTTGTATTTTTCTGCACTTGCATATTTACCCATTTCTTTTGATTTTGTTAAATAATCTAGTGAATTGATTGTGGGGTTTGAAACATAAGTATTTGACATTTTGATCACCTATAGTATAGTAGGTAAAACTCATTTATAAAGAAAATTAAGATAAAATAGGCAAAAGTGAGACATTTTTGTCAATTATATATAGAGATTATTGTCTGTACCTTACACCAGTTTTAACAAGAAAATACTTCTTAGGTATTGTAAAATACATAATAAATGCTGTTATTAGAAGTATTGTTATGATTATTCCAAATATCCACAAAGCTGTAGTTAATGTATAAACATCTATCATATAACCAAATATGGGGTTTATTAAAGCAGCAGAAATTCTATAAGTTAAGCTTTTAATTGATAAAACTGTGGCTCTTTTATCTGCGAATGTATAATCTAATATTGCATGATTTAGTATTGGGTTAAGTAATCCTCTAATTAGTTGATGAAATAATATGAATAAAAAACTTAATTTTGTGATTATGAAAGGCATTGTAAAAAAAGGAATTATCATGAATATTGCTATAATGATTAATGAATTAAACTTTCCAAATAATTGTTCAAATTCATCACTAAATGTTGAACCAAGTGCAGCAACAATATTAAATATAATAAATATATAACCAAATTGATATATCTCCCATCCAGACATCTTTAGATAAGGCTGATAAATCCAAAATAAGATGTGTGAACCAAATGA
>CAYWFN010000181.1:0-2582 GCA_964457715.1 uncultured Methanosarcinales archaeon
AGCGAAGTAAGTCTGCCACAGGTGCGTTTTTTAGAAGAAAGAAAGGCCAAAAAGTACCGCCCAACCAAATACCGCCACATCCCAATATGCTGCCCCTAATAAAAAAAAAAATCATTAATCCTTTCTTGAGGAAGCCCTTTTTTTTTATTAAGATAACTAGTTAAATAAAAAGCAGAAAGAAAACCAATTGCAACCATTAATCCAAAACTATAAACTTCTATTCCAAAAACATTCCAAGATATAAATGATTTATATGGTAGCATTTTAATTATTAGTAATTTTATTAGTTCTTAAACTCTTGTATGAAACTCCTTGAATTTTATCATAACCTTTGAAAATAAAACTTTCATCATCTTGTTTTTCAAATATATTTCCAAAGAAATTTTCAAATAAAGGATATTCATTAACATCATTTGATAAAATAACAGTAGGTACATGTTCTATACCTTTGTCTATAACTAATTGCTGAGTTTTAATATCAGATATATCTAATATAATCTCTTCTTTATATTGTGGCATTATTCTCATTATTCTTTCTTTAATTTTCTTAGGATCAAAACATTCAGTACATGTTTTATCAACAATATATGTAATAGTTATTAATCCTTTTATTTCATTACTTTCTAGAATTTTGTATGGGGGCAATGTCTTCCTAACAATATAAGTTCCATCTTCTTCAATACTCCCTAATGTTTCCCAGCTATTTACTATGTGTGGATACAAACCCATATTTTGATCAAGAATAAGAACAGGTACTTTTTCTATATCATACTTTTCTATTAACACCTTGCCATCATCAGAACTAATATCAATATTTTTTGCATCATTCATATAAATACCTAATTCTCTGAATTTAATTATCATATGATTAATATCCGCACATTTATTACAGGATTTATCAGTTAATTTAATTGCATTAACTTTCCCAATTATTTCACCATTTTCAATGTTTGTGAATGGTGGTAAAAAATTTACTAAAATATATTTATTACCATATTCTTCAAAATCTTCAGGTGTCATATTTTTATAAACAGATGTTTTAGTAAATGTATTTCCTTCAATCATAATTACTGGAACTGTTTTTGCACGTGTTATTTCTAATAATCTTTTTGCTTTTTCATCTCTATAATCAAGTTCTAAAACTTCAGAAACATCAACATTTTTATCATTCTTTATCATCTCAGCTATAGAACTAGGATCACTACAATAATCACAATCTTTATTATTTATTACTGTAATAATTATTTTATTGTCCATACCAACATCTTTCATAAAATAAATAAAGGAAACAATAACCATTATCATGATCAATGGTGTTAATATTCTACCTATTCTTAATTTTCTTTTTTTAACAAGCTTTTTAAAATCCTTTTCTAAATCTACCATTATATCTAAAGCAAGAAATCATGTTTTTATATAGTTTTCTATGGTTTAGTGTACATATAAAAAATAAAGAAAAAAATTATTCTGCTAATAATGTTTCAGTTGATGTACATTTGCCTTCTAGTTTTTCACCTGTAATTGAATGTATTACACCAGTTTCATCAATTGTATATGATATAATGATATCATAAGAATATGCATCTCCTTTATTAGCACACATCATAGGACCTACACAGAAACTAACACCTTCTGATCTTAGGCTTGTTGATCCACATGATAACTCTACATTATTAATTGCTATCTTTAGATTAGAGATTTTACTTCCTAAATTATTCTTCACAGTTATATCCATTGCATCATCATCTGCATACACATAATGGTCTAAAATAGCAATATCAGCTGTTTGCCAATATAAGTCTGATGTAGATGTATCCTCTACTTCATCATAAGCATAATCTTCTTCATAGTCATATTCCTCTTCATAATAATCATCATCATAAATATGTATATCACTAAATTCTTCTAAACATTCTTGTCTATCATCTTCATCATCTACATAATTACAAAAAGATTCATCTTCTGTAAACATTAATATCAAAGCAATACATCCATTCTTATCCTCACCTTTTAATTTATTACAGATCTTAACATTAGCAGTAGACCCTGCAACAATAGATTTACACATTGTTTCTTCATCATTTCTTAAGTCTCCACCAATTATTTTGTCACATAATGAAATATCTCCATTAAGCATAGCTAATGCCATTAAACATCCATCTTTATCATCTTTTGATAAAGATTCACAATAATTTTTATCTCTTTTATAAAGTATCATTTTGTCTGCACAACCATAATCTTCTAAACAAGAATCCATATCTTTTGACATTCTTATTGCATCAACACATTCTTCTTCATCATATTCATAATCAATATTTTTACATATTGTTTCATCATTCTTATGATATGCTATATGTCCAATACAATCATGTTTCATGTTTTCTTCTGTTATCTTTAAACAACCAGATATATCTAAACTAGTTGTTGCACTTCTATATGTACAAAGCTGTGAATGCATTGTCTTTTCACCATACTTTCCACAATTAAATTTGTTTTTATTATCTAATATAGGATCAACTACTTCTGGAGTACATCCTACAATAAAAACCAAAACTAAAACAATTAAAACCATTATTTTCTTC